>OMVK01000084.1 GCA_900314465.1 uncultured bacterium
TATCGAAGGAATCTTTTTTTATACTTAATTTTTTTCATATATAGCATATAAATTAATTATATCATCTTGTTTACTTGTAAGTTTAGATACAATATCACCAACTTTATATGATGTACCACTACCATCTATTTCTGTATTCCAACTATTAAATACTAATACATCATCAGCAATATTAAACATGTTATCAGGAATAGTATATTCACTTGTATAATTAATAATAACTTCTTTTGTTTCATCTGTATTATTTAAATTCTTATGATAAATAATCTTATAAGTATTTTCTTGATAATTAGCTGTTAACACTTTATTGCCTGTACTACCTTCTTTAATTATATATGTAGGTACTAATGTTTCATCTGTATCACTTGTCCAACCAGTAAATGTATAACCTTCTTTACTTGGATTATTTAAAGTTATATCTTCACTAGTAATATCATAGGTAGTCGGATTTTCGCATATACCATTATCTAAATTATAAGTAATCGTATAAGTTATTGGTGCATAAGTAGCAGTTAATTTCATATTAGATACTACTACTAAGTTTTCATCAATAAGCTCGTTATTATACATCCATCCAACAAATGTATAACCTTCTCTTTCAGGTATCGGTAGTGTACCTATTTTATCAAGTGATTTAACAGAAACATCACTAATCGTATTACCACCATTTGAATCAAATGTTACTGTATATATTACAGGTTCTTCTATCTTTTCTGTTGTCTTAACAGTTCTTGTAGTAGTTGTTTTCTTTTCTTTAGTAGTATTATAAAAAGTCTTTACTACTTCATTACCTAAATTATCTATAGCTTTAATATCTATTTTATAAGTTTTATCACTTGTTAAATCAGTAAATGTATATGTATCTTTATTATTCATAATAAAATCACTATTATTAATTGAATAACCATATTCTTTAATACCCGATTCACTATCACTTACACTAATATTATATTTAATAGTATTAGATGTAGTATCTACACTTAATATTTTAATATCAGGAGCACTATTATCTACATAAATAGTTACTTTATTAGATACAACACTAGATTTATCTACATTAGCTCTAAACCATACATATTTTTTACCAGTATCAGTAGTTGTTAATGTTTTACCATCTAATCTTTGATAATTACATTTATTTATATTATCTGTATCTAATATACAATAATCATAACTACTTGCATTAGTATTATCTTCATCTATTCTAACTGTTACACTCTTAGCCCATGTACTAGGTACACTAGTTATTTTTAAATAATAATTTATTTTCTTATGTTTATTAATAAATATAACAGTTAATATAGTAATAATAATTAATATTATTAATAATATATAAGGTAATATTTTAAATTTAGATACATATATATTATTATCTTGTACTTTAATAATATTATTTTTATTAGTATTAAAAGATATTTTATAAATAGTATTATAATCTGTGTCTGAATATCCATTATCTCTTAAAAAATTAATAGCTTCTTTGATATTCATATTAGTAAGATTAGGTAATTCTTTTTTATATCTATACATATACTCACCTACTTTAATTAAGTATAACATAAAAGGAATAACATTTTTAGTTATTCCTTATCTTTTATTTAATTCATCTGTAAGTATTTCTCTTAATTTTACAGGATTAGCTTTACCTTTTGTTTGTTTCATTATTTGACCTACAAAATAGCCAAATAAATTAGTATGACCTGATTTATAATCTGCGATTTGTTCAGTTGAATTATCAAGTAATTCTTTTACTAAACTTTCAAGCTCTGAATCATCATTCATTTGTACAATATCATGCTCTTTCATTATTACATCAGGGTCTAAATCTTCATCAAGTACTAATTTAAATACTTCTTTTGCTTGTTTTGAAGATATTTTATTAGTTTTTAGAGCATCAGTTATTTCAAATAAACGTTTTGGTGTAACATTAATAGTATCTATTTCGATATCATTATTTGAATCATTTACTACACCAAGTATTTGGGTATTTATCCAGTTAGCTGCAGTTTTTGGATCAATTCCAAGAGATATACATTCGTTAAAATAATTAGATGTCTTAATATCTTTGATAATAATATTAGCATCATATTCAGATAAATTATATTCTTTAGTATATTTATCCATTCTTTCATATGGAAGTTCTGGGATACTCTTTTGTATTTCTTTTACCCAATCTTTATCTATTTTAATTTTAGGTATATTAGGTTCAACAAAATATTTATAATCAATAGCATCTACTTTAGAACGCATATGAATAGTTGTACCTGTGGCTTCATCAAATCTTCTTGTTTCCTGTTCAATTTCAGCTTCTCTACCAGCATCCCAAAGTTCAGTTTGTCTTTGTATCTCATAATTAATTGTTTCACGTACATTAGAAAAACTATTAACATTTTTTACTTCTACTTTAGTACCTAATTTATCTTTATCTGGAGAAATAGAAACATTGACATCACATCTTACTTCGCCTTTTCTAGAATCAGCATCTGATATACCACAATATTGATATATTGCTCTTAAGTATTCTAAGTATGTTATGGCATCATCTACTGAATGAATTGATGGAGTTGTTACAAGCTCAAGTAATGGAACACCAGCACGATTATAATTAATTGTTGAGTGATCATAAAGGTGAGTTAATTTAGCTGCATCTTCTTCTAAGTGAAAGTTATCTATTTCAACTCTAAAAGTAGAACCATCACTACGTCTAATATCTAAATATCCACCATTACCAATAGTTTCTTCTGGAGGATTTTGTGTTATCTGATAACCTTTAGGTAAATCAGGATAATAATAATTTTTACGTTCAAAATATAAATAATAAGGTATCCTTGAATGTAAGATTGAAGCCATCATTAAGCTCATTCTTACACACTCTTTGTTTACTGTTGGTAGTATTCCAGGAAAACCCATATCAACTGGACTGACATTAACATTAGGTTTATCAGTAAAACCATTAACGGCATTAGAAAATACTTTTGATTTGGTATTTGATATTTCAACATGGGTTTCAAGACCAATTGTTACATAGTATGAAGACATTATTTCATCTCCTTTGCTATTTGATTTTTATAATCCATTGCTGACTCAAGAGCATAAGCAATATTTAAGACATCTTGATCATCATAACAATTACCTGTGATATTTACACCAACTGGTAAATCAGATACAAAACCATCTGGGATAGTAATTGATGGAAAACCACCAAAGTTACCTATTTGTAAGTGTTCATCAAGTATGGCAGTCTCATCAGTATTTACTTGTTCATCTGTTTCAAGTTTTTTAGCTGGACCAGTTCCAACTGGTAAAATTAAGGCATCATATTTTTTAAAAGCATCTTTCATAAGATCAACTATTAATCTTCTTACTCTTTGTGCATTTTTAAAATATCTATCTTGATTTTCGGCTTGTAATACATATGAACCTATAACAAATCTTCTTTTAATTAATGGAGAAAATCCAGTTGTACGGAAGTTTTTAAGTTCTTCTTGCCAGCTTTTACCTTCAGCACGTGGGCCAAAAGAAAAACCAGTTAAGTTAGATAAGTTAGAAGTTGCTTCAGCACAAGAAATTACAACATATGTTGAAGGTAGTGCTTCAAGAACATCTTTAGGGAAAGATACTTCTTCAACACTCATACCAAGACTCTTACATTTTTCTACGACTTCCATAAAATTATCTAAGTGATTTTCAAGTTCTTTTGTCATATGTGGATAATTCTTTTTATCTACGATTTCTTTGATATAAAATAATTTTTTACCTTTAACATCACTTGTTAAATCAGAAGCTAAATGAATATTACTTGAATCCCATGATGTCATATCTTTTGAATCTATTCCCTTCATGGCATCAGTTACAATTGCAGCATCTTTAACACTACGAGTTAATACACCACATGTATCAAGTGATGATGCAAATGGGAATAACCCATATCTTGAAATCATTCCATAAGTTGGTTTATAACCAACAATACCACAGTAAGCAGCAGGCTTTCTAATAGAATCACCTGTATCAGAACCAAGTGCATATGGATAAACACCAGCAGCAACAGCACAAGCAGAACCAGCAGATGAACCGGCAGTCATTCTTGTTGAATCCCATGGATTATGAACAATACCAGTATGTCCAGTTGTACCAGTTCCACCCATACCAAATTCATCTAAAACTGTTTTATTAACAGGTATAGCACCATGTTTATACAAATTTTCTACAGCAGTTGCATTAAATATAGGAATATAATTTTTAAGTGTATTAGATGAACCAGTTGAAAGTATTCCTTTAGTTGAATAATTATCTTTAATACCAAAAGGTATTCCTGATAATAAATCATCAGTTACTTTACCACCATTTTGATTATCTAAAATAGTTACAAAAGCATTATATTTATCTTGTACTTCATGAGATTTTTTTAAAGACTCTTTAACTAATTTATCAGAAGTTACTTTTTTATTTATAAGTGCTTCATGTATTTCTTCGATGTTTTTATTCATATAACTCATGACTCTTCACCTCCAACTATCTTAGGTACAGATACTTCATCCATATCAACTTTAGATGCATTAGATAATAATTCTTTTGTTGTATATAAATTTTTTCCTTCATCTTCTCTTAGAGTGCATTCAAAATCATCAAGTGCATGAGTCATAGGTTTAACTGATTCAATACCTTTTATCTTAGTTATTTTATTAATATTTTCATCTATTGAATTAAATTCATCTAATACCATTTTATTTTCTTCTGGTGTTAAACCAATCATCAATAAATCAGCTAAACGATCGACAGTTTCCTTTGTAAATTTTTTCTTCATTTAATCAATCCTTCTAATATTCACAGTTACCTGGAGTTCTTGGATATGGTATGACATCACGTATATTTTCAATTCCTGTTAAATACATGATAAGTCTTTCAAAGCCCATACCATAACCTGAATGGTAACATGAACCAAACTTACGTAAATTAATATACCACTCAATTTGATTTCTATCTACATTATGTACTTTAATTAATTCATTTAATTTGTCTAAATCAACTTCACGTTCAGATCCACCCATTAATTCACCTGAACCAGGTACTTCAAGATCAACTGCAGCAACTGTCTTACCATCATCATTTAGTTTCATGTACCAAGCTTTGATATCTTTTGGCCAGTTATAGATAAATACTGGTGAATTAAAATGATCTGTTATCCATTTTTCATGTTCTTTAGCTATATCTGATTCATAATCTGGAGTAAATTCCCATTTTTCACCTGATTTAAGCAATAAATCGATTGCGTCATGATGTGTTATTCTAACAAATTTAGATTTAGTTAATTTTTCTAGTTTATCTCTTAAGCCTTTAGAGACAAATTTATCTAAGAAATCTATCTCATCACCAGCATTTTTAAGTACATATTTAACAATAAATTTTAAAGTACGTTCTTCTTCATCCATTAAGTCATCTAAGTGCATGAAGGCCATTTCTGGTTCAATCATCCAAAATTCATTAGCATGTGTTTTAGTATTAGAGTTTTCTGTTCTAAATGTAGGCCCAAAAGTATATATTTTCTTAAAAGCCATTGCAAATGTTTCACCATGTAATTGTCCTGAACCCGTAATCCAAGTCTTTTTACCAAATAAATCTTTAGAATAATCTGCTTTATTATCTTTAGTCTTAGGTACATTATCTAAATCAAAAGTAGTTATTTTAAACATTTGATCTGATCCTTCACAATCTGCAGTAGTTATTAATGGCGTATGTACATAAACATAATTATTTGTTTGCATATATTCATGTATTGCCATCGCAGCAACTGATCTTATCTTAAATACTGCTTGGAATGTCTTAGTTCTAGGTCTTAGATATGCAACACTTCTTAAAAATTCCATAGTATGTCTTTTAGGTTGAATTGGATAATCACTAGGACAATCACCAATAATAGTAATCTTACTTGGTTTCAATTCATATTCTTGTTTGCCATTAGATTCTACTAAGACACCTTCAGCTTCAATAGATGTACCTGCTAAAATATGTGACACTTCATCAAAATTAGCAAGTGATTTATCATAAACTATTTGTAAAGTATTAATACTTGTACCATCATAAAAATCAATGAAACCAAATTCTTTTTGATCACGATTATTTCTAACCCAGCCTTCAATTTTTACTGAATCACCTATTTTTTTCTTTTTAAATACATCAATTAAATCCATATAATATTCCTCCTAAATATAAAAAGACAGCAAATATCCCTAAAGGGACGAATTTACTGTCTATATCCGCGGTACCACCCAATTTATCAATAATGATCACTTTACTAGATTAACGCTCTAGATACGTTCTTAATTACTATTAATTCACTAAGTCACTCAAAAGTGTTATTCACTAAAATATCTTAAGTTAGTTTTCACTATCCTAACCTCACTTATTTAAGAATCTCCTAGTTACTTCTCTTTTTCATCGTTTTCTTTAATCTTACTACATTTATTATTTTTGTCAATTAAAAACTATCTTTTCATATAAGTATATAATTTATGATCATCTTCTTCATCATAAATAAAATTATTATCAAATATTTCTTTTTCTCTATTAATATTATTATTAATTAATTTAGAACATAATACTATACCATTATTATTTAATAATTTATTTAAATTATCTCTTGCTATCTTTAATTTATTTATATCATCTCTAGCCCATTCTAAGATATTAGATATAAATATATAATCATATGTATTATTAATATTATTATCTTTATTAAATAAATCTAGATTATAAAATATTAATTTATCATCTACAAATTTAGATGCCATTTTAGCATTGCTAAAAGCACTTTCTCCCTTAGGTTGTAAATCTATATCATAAAATAATTTTACTAGATTAGTATTATCTTTAAGATGTCTTTTATAAAAATCTAAAGCTTTTTTTTCATTATTATCACTTGGTATTACTTTACTTAATAATATTTTAAGATAATTATTATCATATATATTTGGATATAAATCATTCATATATTTAATAGACCATTTTCTTAAATAGTAATAATAAATAGTTAATCTATTAAAATCAAAAGTATCTACACATCTTGCACCTAATGCTCTAAATGTTAATACTTGATCAGCTGAACTTAAAACACTTAATATATTTTTATCATCATATAAATAATTTAATAAATCATTAAGTATAAGTTCATTATTTTGATAATAAACATGATCATAACCTAAATCTTTTAAATCATAACCTTTACTAATAGCTCTACTAGCTAAATAATCCCTTTCATATATATTAATATTATTCATAATAACCCCTTTAAATTGAAATATATTATATACATTTAAAATAGTTTATGCAAATGATATAATTATTTTGTGATGTTTATATGGAAGATAATAATCTTAAAAAGCTAATTGATGAAAATCCATCTATTGTACTCAAGTTATATAATTTAAGTGATGAATTATATAAATATGCTTTTAGTAAAGGTATAAATGTTACTTTTGATGATTTAATGAGTAATATAAGTTTAAGATATCAAAAAGATTATTTATATAAATCTTATGAAAATGATGTGCACTCAATTATTTTTTTTACTGAGTATGACTTAACTAATGATATTATTGATAATGCTATTAAACGTGGTTATATACCTAGTATAGATGATTTAAAATTTAATTATTATTTAACTAATAATAAGAAATTAATGGAACTTGCTATTATTAATAATCCTAAATGTATTTTATATCTTAATAATACCAATATTGATATTAATATATTAAAGAATGCTTTAAGTAAGTATCAAATAACTGAAGAAGATATCAAAGAACACCCAAATATAACAAAGAATTATAATCTTATGTCTCTATTACCTATATATCATATATATACTCAATTTCTAACTGATAATGAAAGATATAAATATATTAAAGATTATTTAAATAATAATAAAGATATAAATAATTTACCTTTCTTACAAAAAGAATATGGAGCTAATTTAAATAAAAAACAAATATCTTCTTTAATAGATATATATAATAATACAAAAATAGATCAAGATAATTTAGATATTCAAGAAGAATATTTAAATTATTTAAATAAAATAAATGATGCATGTGCACGATTAGAATATAAAGATAGTAAAGATATATATAAATTTAAAAATATCGCAGAAATAAATGAATTTATGATATCATGTTTTAAAGATAATAAAATAGATAAATGTATTAATACAATATATGAATTTATGGGTAATAAAGAATCATTATATATTACATTTAATACGATAAATTATTTATATAATCTGTATTTAGATAATAAACTTACTAAAGAAAAAACATCTATTATATATAATTTAATATTAAATGAACATATGAATAATCAAATTAATATATTTAAAAATAAAATAAATGATGAAAGATATAATTTTAATTTAACTAAGACTAAAACTAATTCGATTATTAATGGATTAAAAATAAAATTATTAAATGAATA
>OMVK01000082.1 GCA_900314465.1 uncultured bacterium
CGTAGTGATTATATCTTAGATAATGTTTATAATGATATACATGATGGTAATTATTTTATTGGTTTTGGTAAATGGATAGAATATTTAACAGATTATTATGATAAAGGTAAATCTGATGATATGAAATATTGCTTTATTAATAAAAAAGGCTATATTAAGAGTTATAAGATGGTTGTAGCTATTATCTTATTTTCATTACTTATAGGTTTTGGAGTTGCTCTTGTAATAGTATTGGTATTTGTATTTAAAAATAAAATGGTTAGAAAAGAAGATAAAGCTTCTAATTATATTGATAGTTCTACTTCAAAAATCAGTACAATTAAAAGCATGTTTTTAAGAACTAATACTGTATATTTAGGTGAAAGAAGTAGTTCATCAGGTGGTTCTTCAAGTAGTCATTCATCAGGTGGTTTTACTGGTTCATCAGGTTATCATAGTTCAGGTGGTGGAAGACATGGATGATTTAGTTAAAGAAATAAATAATAAATTAATGAATATATCTTATGGATTTATAGATAGTAATAATAATATACATAGATTTAGTAAAAATAATTATCTTAGGGATAATTATTTTTATATGTCTATAGATGAAATAAATAAATATAAAGTAGGTACATGTTTAGAAATAACTGAATTAGGTGAATATTATTTAAAAGAATATAATATTACTAGTAAAAAAATATTTATTTATTATAAAGATAATAGGTATATGTATCATAGTTTTAATATAGTTAATAATCATAATAAATATTATATTATAGATGGATCATGGATATTAAAAGAATATGTATTTAATAGTTATGAAGATGCTATTATAAGTATATGTAAACTATTTCCAAGAATGTTTAAAATAGGTGGAGTTAATTTAGATAATTTTGAAACATATGAATATGATATTATCCCATTTAAATCTAAATTAGATGATATTATTAAATTAATTAGAAATAATAATAAATTAAATATTAATTATGAAAAAATATATAATTAATAAATTCATATAATATTCACTTATTATTCATATAAATATCATATTTAGGTACTAATATGAAAAATGTAAGGAGATGAATAATAAGAAATAATATATTGTGAAATAAAAGTAATTACATGAAAATGTTTATATAGATTAAGAAAGGATAATAATTTAATTAATGAAAAGATCAAGTGAAAATATAATAATGATAATTATACTTTGTTTATTTGTTTCATTAGGTATATTTACTACTTATTATGCTTATAATAATTTAAGAGTAAGTATTAATAATCAAATGAATAATATGGGTAATCCTCCTGACATGCCTAATAATAATCAAAGTAATTCAAATACAACTACTGATTCTACAAATACAGAAAATACTAATGAATCTAGTGATAATACAAGCGAAACAAGTGATTTAAAGAAGAGTACTTCTACTTCATCAAGTAGTGATAATCAAAGTAATAATCAAATGAGTCCACCAAGTGATAGTGGAAATAATACAAATGGAAGACCTAGTGCACCACCAGATGCTGGTAATAATCAAAATGGTAATAGTTCTTCTAATACACCACCTGAAAAACCAAGTGATGATAGTAATTCATCAAACTCAAGTTCAAGTACAACTACTGATGATAGTACAAATAGTTCATCAAGTAATATTACAGATAGTAATACACCACCAGATATGCCAAATAATAATAATTCAAGTAATCAAATGGGCAGTATGCCAAGCATGAATAGTGAAAGTAAAAGTGCCAGTTTAACATTCCCATACTATGTAATATATATAATATGTAGTATTGGTATTTCATTTATACTTATTTATTTAATAGTATCTAAATTTAATAAATTAAGTTATAAAGAAGTATTTACTAGTAGTTCCAAGATAATTATTTATGTATTACTTTCAATAATTATAACTTTTGCTTTAAGTTTTATATATATTTTTGGTACTAATTATTTAATAGGTAATAATAATTCTAATAGTACAAATAATACAAATACAACTCAAGAAAATAATTCTTCAAGTGCATCTACTAGTTATCAAGCAAGTGCTGAGATTACTGAAGATACGAATAAAAGTAATGTTGAATACTCATCAAGTACTAGTGATGAAAATGCACTATCCGTCAGTGGTGATGTTAATATTACTTTAGATAATATTACTGTTAAAAAGAGTGGTGATAGTAATTCTGGTGATAATTCAAACTTCTATGGAACTAATTCAGGTATAATTGCTAAATCAGGTGCTAATTTAACTATTAGTAATGCAACAATTACAACTGATGCAGATGGTGCTAATGGAGTATTTTCATTTGGCGGAAGTGCTACAACTAATAACTCAAATAGTGATGGTACAACAGTTAATATAAGTGATTCAACAATAACTACTAGTGGTGATAATGCGGGTGGTATTATGACTACTGGTGGTGGTACCATGAATGCAACTAACTTAACAATAAATACAAGTGGTACATCAAGTGCTGCAATTAGATCTGATAGAGGTGGTGGTACAGTAAAAGTAACAAGTGGAACTTATAAGACTACTGGTACAGGAAGCCCTGCTATCTATTCAACAGCTAATATAAGTGTAAGCGATGCAACACTAGAAGCAACAGCATCAGAAGGTGCTATTATCGAAGGTGCTAATTCAATTAGTTTAGATAATGTTACATTAACAGATACAAATTCTAAATTAAATGGTAAATCTACAACATATAAAAATATATTTATTTACCAATCTATGAGTGGTGATGCTAGTACTACAGGTGGCGCTACATTTACTGCTAAAGATAGTAAAATAACTACTAATAAAGGTGATACTATATATGTTACTAATACAACATGTACTATTAACTTAGAAAATAATAAGATAGTTAATAATGATTCTGATGGCTATTTCTTAAGAATACAAAAAGATTCATGGGGAAATAGTGGTTCTAATGGTGGTAATGTTACTCTAAATCTTACTAATCAAGATATAGATGGTGATATATATGTAGATTCGATTAGTACACTTGCTATGAATTTAACTGATGGATCATCTTACAGTGGTGCTATTAATACCGATAATACAGCTAAGAGTATAACTTTAAAATTAAGTAGTGATTCTAAGATTAAATTAACAGGTAATACATATATTACTAGTCTAGAAGATGATGATTCTACTTATAGTAATATAGATTTAAATGGTTATAAATTATATATAAATGGTGAATTATTTAGTAAATAATTCATCTTTTATTATTTGTATTAATATGATATCATAATCTTAATAATAGGATACTTAATATAAAGCATATTTGATAATATTATAAATATGTGGTAAAATTAAGTAGTTTATTGAGAAGTATTAGAAATACTTAATAATAAATATCGAGGAGATCAATATGTTAATTATTAGAATAATATATTATATACTCACATTTTTAACAGTATTCTATGCACTATATTTTGTATTAACAGGTTTACCTGCATTCAAGAAAAGTAAGACAAGAATACGTAAGTTTAGTGATAAAACTAAGTTTGCTGTTATAATTTGTGCACGTAATGAAGCATATGTTATAAGTTCTCTTGTTAAATCGTTACAAGAACAACATTATAATAAAGATTTATATGATATATATGTACTTCCAAATAATTGTACAGATAATACTAGAGAAAAAGCCTTAGAGGCTGGAGCTAAAATTATAGATATCAATGTACCTGTTAAATGTAAGGGTGATGTCTTAAAATATGCTTTTAGTTATTTAAAAGATACCGATTATGATGCTTATTTAGTATTTGATGCAGATAATGTAGTACATCCTGATTTTATGCATTATATGAATAATGTTTATCAATCAGGTTATCCAGTTGCTCAAGGAAGAAAAGATGCTAAAAATATGAGTGATAATTGGGTTTCATGTGGATATTCGTTATTTTATAGTATTCAAAACTTATTCTTTAATAAAGCTAGAACTAATATAAAACATAGTGCAACTATTAATGGTACTGGTTTTATGGTATCTAAAGAGTTTGTTGAACGAATTAAATTTGATCCTAAGACAGTAACTGAAGATATTGAACTTTCAATACTTACAATATTAAATAATGAAAGAGTAGTTTATGTAGATGAAGCTATTACTTATGATGAACAACCAACAGGTTTTAAAGATTCTCTTAAACAAAGAAAACGTTGGTCTGTAGGTATTATGCAATGTTGTAAATTATATAATAAGAAATTATTAAAGAAAGGTTTTAAAGATTGCGATATTAGTGCATTAGATAAGGTAATATTTAATATAGCACCATATAATCAAGTACTTTCTTTAATACCATTTGTTTTATTATTTATACTTAATGTAAATTCTCCTGATGATGCTTTT
This sequence comes from uncultured bacterium, assembly GCA_900314465.1. Taxonomy (GTDB): domain Bacteria; phylum Bacillota_I; class Bacilli_A; order RF39; family UBA660; genus UBA6985. Next base: position 4,345 of record OMVK01000082.1, read on the forward strand.
ATCTTAGCAGTATCTTATGATTATACTGGTTTAATCTTAGGATATGTATTAAGTGTTTTATTAAGTATTTATACATTATTATATTATAATCGTGATGTTAATCGTAATACTGTAGGTATCGTATTGTTTATATTCTTTGTTCTTTCTTGGATACCTATAAATATCGAATGCTTATTATCAAAGAAAGAATTTAAATGGGAACCAATTAAACATAATCGTAATGTTGAATTAAGTTCCTTAATCAAGTAGCATAGTAAATACTATGCTATTTATTTTTTAGGAGTTATATGAAGAAAGTTAGTAATAAATACTTAATAATAATTACAATATTAATATGTTTATTTTTAGAATTATGTATACATGTATATGGTAGTCATGTATTTAACATAGATAATAGTATATATAATTTTATTAGTAAGTATTTTATAAGAAATAATATTACATCTTTAATGAAATTAATTACTTATTTTGGTAATCAATTATTATTTGTAATAACAATAGTTATATTAATAATGTCTAAGAATAAGAAAATAAGTTACTCGATAATAATTAATTTAATATGTAGTTTTTCTGTTAATCAAGTAGTTAAGTTTATTATTAGAAGAAACAGACCAAATATTAATAGAATAGTAAGTGCCAGTGGTTTTAGTTTTCCATCAGGGCATTCAATGGTTAGTTTTGCATATTATGGTTATCTTATTTATTTAGTTAATAAATATGTTAAAGATAAAAATAAGAGAATAACTTATACGATATTATTATCGTTATTAATATTCTTTATTGGCTTTAGTAGAATATATTTAGGTGTACATTATTTTACTGATGTTATCGGTGGTTATTTATTTGCTTTAATTTATTTATTAATTTATGTTAATATAATTAATGGCTATTTAGATAAGTAGGTGTATTTATGGAAAAATATAAAGAGATTGAAAGAAGTATTATTAAGACATATCGTAAAGAATTATGGGCTAAATTTGTTAAAGCATTAAAAGAATATAATTTATTAAAAGAAAATGATAATGTAATGGTATGTATATCAGGTGGTAAAGATTCATTTTTGCTTGCTAAGTTATTTCAAGAACTTAAAAGACATAGTGATTTTCCCTTTGAAGTACATTATGTAACGATGAATCCAGGTTATAACGATATTAATTTTAAGAAAGTATTAGATAATGCTAAATTATTAAATATACCATTGGAAGTATTCGATTCAGATATTTTTGAAATAGTTAAGAATCAAACTGAAGGTTCACCATGTTATTTATGTGCAAGAATGAGACGTGGTGCTCTTTATAGTCATGCAAAAAAAATAGGCTGTAATAAGATTGCTTTAGCTCATCATTTTAATGATGTTATCGAAACAAGTTTGCTTTCAATGTTTTATGGTTCTGAGATTAAAACTATGGTACCTAAAGTACATTCAGAAAATTATCCAGTTATTGAACTTATTAGACCAATGTATTTAATACATGAAGATAATATTATTAACTGGAAAAATTATAATGGTTTATCATTTATTAATTGTGCTTGTCCATTACTTGAAAACTGTGATATTAATGATAATAATTCATCAAAGAGAAAGATGATGAAAAACTTAATAAAAAAATTAAAACTAGATAATCCTAATATCGATAAGAATATTTTTAAATCTATGTCTAATATTAATATGAGTTGTATATTAGGTTATAAAGATTTTAAAGGTAATCACCATGACTTTGTTGATTATTATGATGAGGACTTAAAAAAATGAGAGTACTTGTTATATCTGATATTCATGGTAGCATTGAATATACTAATATGATTAATTATCTATATGATAAAGAACATGCTGATAAGATAGTATTATTGGGTGATTTAGGTTCTTATTATCAAGATAATTATTTAATTAATGAATTAGTTAAAAAATATAATAATAATATTATATGTATTAAGGGTAATAATGATTATCAAGGGTATTATAATATTAAACTAGAAGATTATTATATTATGAATATTAATAATAAAATGTTTTATTTTACTCATGGTGATATCTTTGATTATACATGTGTACCTGATTTTATTAATGTCTATATGCAAGGGCATACTCATGTTGGTAATTTATCAAGATATAATAATTTAATACTTGCAAATCCTGGATCAATTGCTTATCCAAGAGATTCTATACATTCATATATACTTATAGATGAACACTATATATATTTAAAAGATGTTGATTGTAATATTATAAAAAAGATAGCATACAATTAATTTATGACTTATAATTTAATTGGTGATAGTTGTGGTTAATATGTATTCCTTAGATATGTTAAATGCACGTCTTCATTTAGGGTTCTTAAATAATAGTAAAAAGCTTATTAAAGAATCAACAAGTTTATTATTAAGTACACCAGAGTATTGTTATCGAGCAATTGAAGTTAAAAATCATAAGTTTAGAGCACCAATAATTGTAGCATATTTAATTATTCATAATATTGAACCATATTATTCGATTATTAAAAAGAATATATTTAGTGATGAATTATTAGGAAGAGAATATGCAATTAACGATTTAAGTTTTTTAAATTTATTATTTAAACATAGTAGTAGTTTTAGTTATGATGAAGAAAAATATTATGTAAGTGAAGCTAGAAATAGTGCAGGCAGTATATATACTAATGCTGATAGTAATAATAAATTTTATCATGGATATTTTCCTAATGATTTACGACTTCAAATACTCACTAGTGATTCTATAGGAGATTCTTTTAAAAAAGATAATATATATGAATTTTATTCTAAGAGTTCTACTTATGATAAAGCTATGGATTTTTATCATGATGAAATAAGTAAAATGATAGATGATCCTAATAATGAAGATTTTACTAATTATAACTTAGAAAAATTATATAAGATAGTTGACAGTAGAGAAAGTGCATATATTATATATGATAAAATTAATTCATATAATTCTTTAAATCAAATGAGACCAACTACTAAAGAAATAAGAAAACATATTAGAAGAATTAAATAGTATTGTAAATGATTGTTTATAAAATAAAATATTATTGTTATGTAAATTAATTTATTTTATAATTACATAGAGGAAGTGTTATTATGACTTTTTTCTATAATATAACTATTATATTATTAATACTTGTTATTGGTATTCCTTTAACTTTATTTTATTTATATAGTTTGTATAATTTTTTTGAAAAGTGTAATGTAGCGGGATGGAAAGCTTTTATCCCTTTTTATAATGAATATGTAAAGATAGAAATTAGTGGTATTAATTGGTGGTATATTATTATTTATGTATCAGCATTTTTACTTTCAATAGATGGTACTACTGGTCTTATTTTATTAAGTATACTTGCTATATTATTTGTTGATTCACTAATTAATTATAATTTATGTATTAAAATAAATGGAGGTAGTAATTCGACAATTATTGTTAAGACTATTCTTCTTACATTATTTCCAATAGTATTTATACCTGTTATAGCTTTATCTGATAAATATACTTATGAAGATAAAAAAGTTAATAAAAATAGTTATATTGATGTAATACAAACTAGTGGTAGAGTAGATAATAAAGTTAGTAATAAGAATAATAAAAAAGATAAATATTGTAATAAATGTGGCAATAAATTAGATATTAATGATAAGTTTTGTCCTAATTGTGGAACAAAAGTTAAAGAAACTCATAAATAATGAGTTTTTTTGTTATATAATTAAGTAGGAGGTTTTTGTTATGAATAAAAAACGTCTTTTTCTTATATTAGTATTAATATTATTTAGTAGTAATATATATGCTAAAGATTATCATATAGATAATTTAGGTTTAGATATAGATATAGATTATAATAATGTTATTACTAGAGATAATTATTTAGATAGTGATTTGAGTGTTACTAACTATAATAATAAGTATTCTTATTATCAATATATGAATGATAATTATGTTTATCTAGAAACTTATAATAATAATATTAATTTTATGATAAGAGCTATTGAAAATCCTGGTATTGAAGATTTTACATTAGAAAGAGATGTAACAGATGATGTTGTATCTTTAAGTAAAAAAGTAAATGAAAGTACTTATTCATTACTTGAATTAGATGAATTTAAATTAATTAGATTTGTATATAAAGATAATACTAATAATATATATTTTGATGAATATTTTTTAAGTTGGAAAGATGTCTTTTATACATTTACTTTTAAATCTAATAATGAATTTTCTAGTACTGATATTACTAATTGTGATAATATTATGAAAACTCTTAAATTAACTGGTAATGGTAAAGTTATTAAGAGTAATATATACAAAGATGGTATAGATAATAAAAGTGATGATTATAATACATTAAATACATGTATATCTATATCTATAATATTAATAATAATTGCTCTTATTATTAGAAAGATCAGGTTTAAATAATGAAATATATACTTTTAACGGGAGCATCAGGTGGTTTAGGCTATAAATTAGCTGAATATTTACTTAATAAAAATTATTGTGTTATTATGCTTTATAATACTCATGATAATTTAGATAAATTAGTTAGTAAATATCCTAATTCATTAAAATACAAAATAGATATTACTAATGAAGACGAGATAATTAAATTAAAAAAGTATTTAGATTCTATAAATATTAAAATAGATATATTAATTAATAATGCAGGTATTGATCATGTATCTGATGTAAGTTTAAAAAACAAAAATACTTTTACTAAAGTATATGAAGTTAATGCTGTTAGTGCATTCTTAATGATCAAATATTTTGGTGATGAAATAGATAATAATCAAGGTTATATTTTAAATATTAGTTCTGATAATACAGATAATAATTATGATATAGTAACTTTAGAATATGATATGTCTAAGAGTGCTCTTAATATGCTTACTAAAGAATATGCAAGATATTATAAGAATGCTCATGTTAATAGTATCTTATTTGGTTGGCTTGATACTAATATGAATAATATACCTGAAGATATGAAAAAATATATTAAATTTGTTAGTTTTGATAGAGCTTGCATGGAAGTATATGAAATGATTAATAATAATTCTAGTGGTCTATTTAAAATTGTTAATTAATTTCATATAATATTCACAAATAAATAATAGTATGATAATTAGGTGATTTAGATGAATTTATCAGATGATGAATTAGAAGATTATTACATGATGGTTAATGATATTCTTGCAAATAAACATTTTCAAGAATTAAAATATTGTCCACATCATGGTATAAATAGATATGATCATTTAATACATGTTTCTATGCTTACATATAAAAAGTGTATGAATGATGAAGATATTAATTTAAGAGATACAGTTAGGGCAAGTTTATTACATGATTTCTTTACTGATGAAGATGTAAATGGTGTAAGAGGAGATAAACTTTATAAAGTACACCCAGTTGTAGCTTTAGAAAATGCAGAAAAATATTTTACTTTAACAGATATTCAAAAAGATATTATTTTAAATCATATGTATCCAGTTACTAGTACAATGCCTAAAACAAAAGAAGGTAAAATAGTATCTTTATGTGATAAAGAATGCTCTATTAAAGAATTTGCTTATAATAGAGTAATAAGAAAAAAAGATGATGCATATCATTTAGATGATTTACTTGAAGAATATAAAGGTACAGATACTAAACCAAAAACTAGAATTAAAGTTGCAAATATTTAAGACATTACTAAAAAGTAATGTTTTTTTGTGAGTAAATATAAATATTAGTGTGTATATATAAGTAGAACTAAAAAAAATAAGGAGGTTTTGTATATGAAAGTATTAAAGTATATTTTTATATTTAGTTTATTTATGATTATCTATTTTATTAGTTATGATAGTATATATGCTGCAAATTTAAGTGTTACTAATACTAATATTTATTTTACAAGAAATTTAAATAATGGAAAAAGATATTCAGAAAAACTTGAATATTATTCATTTGATAACATTCCAGCTTATTGTGTTGAACCAGGTATTAAAGCAGGTAGTAAACAATATAATAGTAAGAGTATAAAAGATTTAGGCTATAGTGAAGAAGTAACTGAAAAGATAAAAAAGATTGCTTATTATGGTTATAAGTATCCAGGACATGATGATATAAAATATTATTATGCTGCTCAAGGTTTAATTTGGCAGACTATCTTAGAATTAAATGAAACACCAGTATTTTCTACATTACCATTTGATTCAGGTACACATATAGATGTAACAAATGAAGTTAATGAAATAAATAATTTAGTAGATAAGCATGATTTATTACCTAAATTTGGTGAAATAATTAATTTAAATCTAGGTGATATAAAAGAATATAGTGATCTTAATAATGTCTTAAATAATTATAATTATGAATTACTAGATAATAGTATAGTTAATATAACTAAAGATAATAATAAATTAGTTATTAAAGGACTTAAAAAAGGTAGTACATCTATTAAATTTTATAAAGATAAAGCTTATACTTCTAATTATCGCGTATATATCGCAGATGGATATCAAAACATGTATAAAGTAGGTAATATAAGTTTAAAAAGTAATACTCTTAAAATAAATGTTGCTGGTGGATCTATTACTTTAAATAAAGTAGATAGTGATGACTTTAAATTTAATAAAAATTTAACTAATACTAAATATAACTTATATGATATTAATAATAATCTAATCGAAGAATTAACTATTAATTCTAAAGGAATATCTTATTTAGATAATCTAGATATTGGTAAATATTATGTACAAGAAAGTGTATCTAGTAAAATGTATAATAAAGATCCTAATAAATATTATTTTGATATTAGTTTAGATAATCCTAAAGTTAATTTAATATTAAAAGATGAAATAATAAAAGGAAGTATTAAAGTATTAAAAACAGATGAAGAAACTAATGAAGTATTACGTGATGTATGTTTTACTTTATCTGATGAAAATAATAATAAGATTACTACTAAATGTACAAATAACGAAGGAATACTTATATTTGATAATATTAAATATGGTAATTATTTATTAAAAGAAACTAAGAGTAAAGATGGATATGAATTAGATAATAATATATATAAAGTTAATATAGATGAAAATAAAGAAATAGTTAATTTAAATATAAAAAATAAAAAGATATATGAAAAAGTAGTAATAGATAATGTACCTAATACATATAAATTATCATTTTATCAAATATTTATTATTTTATGTTATTTAGGGGTATCTTATTATGCACTTAAGAAAATTTAAAATATTAATATTTATAATAATTATATTAATATTTTCTAGTTTATTAGTATTTAATATATATAATAAAAATAATAGTATTAATCAAGATATTTTAATAAATGAATATATAGATGATACTAGTATAAATAATAAAGAAACTAGTACTACTAGTAATATTAGTAATACTACTTCAAAATATATTAAAACTACTACTAGAGTTAAAGATAACTTCTTAATGATTTTAGAAATACCTAAGATAAATATTAAAAAAGGTATATATAATAAAGATTTTAAACATAATAATGTCGATGAAAATATTACTATTTTATCTTCTTCTAATATGCCTGATGAAGATAATGGTAATGTTATATTAGCATCTCATAGTGGTAATTCTAATGTTTCTTATTTTAAGAATTTAGATGAGTTAAATAATGGTGATGTTGTTTATATTTATTATAATGGTAATAAATATAATTATGTTATATCTGAATATGAGATAGTAGATAAAATAGGTACGATAACTATAAATAAAGCTAAGGGTAGTAATACCTTAGTTTTAATTACTTGTAAAAAGAATACCAATGATAAACAAATATATTATTTAGCATATCTTGAAGGAATAAGTAAGTATTAACATTTTATTTACTAATTTTAAATTCTTAATTTTGTATTTATATATTTATGTGTTATAATTTTGCTTAGAATAGGAGAGTAAAAGATATGAATGGAGAGGTTATAAATCAAGGTATGCCTTCAAATAATTTTGATAATTCAGTAAATAATAATATGATTAATACTACTGTAGAAGGGTTATCTAATGTACAAAATAATAGTGAAATAGTTATTCCTAATGATACGCTTAATGCACCTACTGCAGAAGTAACTAATAGTACTTTAAATGTTGAACCAGAAATGCAAAATACAGAAAGTATTCCACCAGTTAATACAGGTGTTCCAGTAGTTAATCAAAGTAGTAATGGTGATGAAGAAGTAATTCCAAGTGGATTTGCTATGCCTACTTTTACACCAGATGCAGTAACACCAAATATTGGACAAAATATTAATAACGATAATCAAAATACTGTAGTAGATTCATCTGTTCCTGAAACACCAGTAGTAAATAATGAAAGTACAGAAAATTTAGTAACAAGTACACCGGTTATGCCAAATGCAATTAGTGATGTAAATAGTTTGCCTGAAACCAATAGTCAAACACCTGATGTTCCACCAGTTGAAACAACTCTTGTAGATTCAACTGATAATATTGAACAAGTTGCTGAGCCGGTTAATAATGCGGCTCCTATAAGTGATAACCTAGCAGAACAAAGTTTTGTTGAAACACCAAGTGTAGAAACTCAAATTACAACACCACCTGTTACTGAAGAAGTTCAAGCACCAGTAGCACCAGTAGTTCAAGATAATGCTGAAGAGTTAAAAACACCTGAGGTAGAAAACGTAGATACAACAAATACAAATGATGCTACACCAGTTCAAGAACAAATAAATCAAGAGAGCGTATCTGAACCATTAACACCTGCTGAAACAACTAATTTAGTTGAAAATAATAAGTCAGTTAAATTAGCAGACATTCAAGCAGAAATCGAAGCATTAAGAAAATATAACGAAGAAACTTTAAGCAAAATTCAAGAACAATTTGAAAGTCTTAAAGAAAATAATGAACAAGAAGATATGAGTCGTGTTGCATAATTTTGACAATAATTAACCATCTTTGTATAATCATAATGAAAAGACTTTTTTAAAGTCTTTTTTAGTTGGTGAGAATATGAAGATTACAAATACAAATAAAATTACTAATAAAAATAATTTTATTCGTGCCTTAAAAACTTTATTATTTGCTTTTGGAGTATTAGGCATTTCACTTACATCTACACTAGATACTAAACAAGAAGATGAAAATAATAATACTTATCAAGTTAATACTAATGTTAAACGAAATATTAATATAAAAGATAATAAAGAAGTTATAAGTGATAAATATCTTCGTAATATAAGTTTTAATAGAGATGAAAAAGAAAATATTAATTCATTAGTATTATCTAATATGTCATCACTTACTGACTATTCTTTTATAAAAGGGTTATATAATTTAAATGAGTTTAATATATATAATTGTTATGGTATTGATTTAGACTTATATAATTATTTAGTAAGTAACAATATTGATACTAATATAAAAGATCAAGATATATATAATACATATTTATTAGATAAAATATATGATAAATGTATTAAAAATGATATGTCATATCAAGATAAAATTAATTCAATTACTACTTATTTTATTAATGATAATAGTGATATAGATAAATATATTAATAAAAGTAAAATAGTTAATATTGTAAATTATTTATTAAATAAAGCAGGTGTTATTAGTTATATAATAGAAGATAGTGATAATACATGGCTTATTATCGAAGATGATTCTAAATATTATTATATAGATATTAATTCATTAATTAATTCTAAAAGTAAACTCAATAAAGAATGTATAAAACATTTTAATATAGGTTTTAATTATATGGTTAGTCCTAAATATACTTGTTTTACTAATATGGAAAGTTATGATTCTAATAATATTAAAATACCTGATGAATTAATTAATGATATAAAAAATGGTGAAGATAGGAAAAATATTATTGAAAAATATTCTAATAATATACCTGCAAGAATAATAAGTATTGTAATAGTAGTTTTTGGTTTAATTAGTTTACCTTTAGGATATTATATTTATAGTGAAGACAAGTATATAAAGAGAAAAAAACAAGAAGCTATCGAATTTATGAATTCAAGAAAAAAATAGGTTATACTATTTGACATAATTAAATATCTAATTTATAATATAGTTTCTATAAGAGAAAGGGTGGTATTTATGATATTAAAAAATATAAAATTGTTTAATAAAGTAAATATAAAACATAATAATAATAATACCTTATTCTCAAAAAAATACCCTTTAATAGATAAATATATTACTGATAATGATGTTATAAATTATTTAGTTAATGATGAAAATTTCCAAGAAAAATATAATGTTAATAGTAATTTAATCGAAGCTTTCATTAATGAATTACTGAAACATTTTGATGATGAACAAATAGAAAAAGTAGTTTATTCATTTATTATATCTTATGATAATAATCAACTTGAAGAGTTAATCATGAGATATTTAAATAGTAGTGATGTCACTAAGAGTAATTTTAGTTTCTTTGAAAATTATGATAAAAGAATTAATATGAAAATAAAGAAACCTAGAGATATTGAACGCGAAAGAATGATAGATGACTTATATAATTCAAATAAAACTGGTAATGAAACATTTGGTGATGTTAGTCTAGATAGTATATATAATAATCTTGATATTGATGGAAAAGAATATATTGCAAATTTAATTGCTCATGAAGAAGTAGATAATTCATATTCGATATTTAAAGATATGTTTGAATATTCATATAAAGATAATATTAATATGTTAATTAAAATACTTAATAAAAAGGGTATTACGTATAAAATAATAAATAATAATGTTCTTGCAGAATTACAAGATAAGTGTTTTTGTCAATTAATTAGTAATTTAATTCAAGAAAAGAATAATAAATCTTGCAATACAATTATTAAATTAATAGATGAAAGAAAATATAATTTAGTATTAAGATTAGTTACTAATAATATTGTAAGTAATGCTTATATGATTGATAGTGATGATGATATTACTAAACAAGATAGTGATGATGATATCGTAAGAAAATTATATAAGAAATCTGCTAGTAAGACTGCTGCTTAGAGACTTTTGTCTCTTTTTTATTTTGTTATTATTTGTTATACTAAATCTTGGTGAAAAACATGGAATTAAATAAGACTCGTAATTTTAGTATTATTGCACATATAGATCATGGTAAGTCAACACTTGCTGATAGAATACTTGAACTAACCGGAGCAGTTGATTCAAGAGATATGAAAGATCAAATCTTAGATAATATGGATCTTGAGCGTGAAAGAGGTATAACTATTAAACTTAATGCTGCTGAACTTAAATATAATGGCTATACACTACATTTAATAGATACACCTGGACATGTCGATTTTTCTTATGAAGTTTCAAGATCACTTGCATCATGTGAAGGTGCACTTTTACTAGTTGATGCAACTCAAGGAATCGAAGCACAAACACTAGCAAACTTCTATTTAGCATTAGAAAATAATCTAGAAATAATACCTGTTATTAATAAAATAGATTTACCTAATGCTGATGTTGATAAAAGAATAGATGAACTTGTTAATGTACTTGGATTTAAAAAAGAAGAAATACTTTTATGTAGTGCTAAAACTGGTAAGGGTGTTAAAGAAATATTGGACGCAATAATTGAAAGAATACCTGCACCAAAAGAATCAAAGACTGATGAAACAAAAGCTTTAATATTTGATTCATATTTTGACTCATACCGTGGTGTTGTAGCAATTGTTAGATTATTTTCTGGTTCAATTAAGAAAACTGATAAGATAAAAATGATGCAAACAGGTGAAGTTTTTGAAGTCACAGAACTTGGAGTAAATACACCAGCAAAAGAGAGTAGAGATGAACTTGTTAATGGTGAAGTTGGTTGGGTAGCTGCTTCCATAAAAGATATCGAAGGTGTTAGTGTTGGTGATACTATCACAACCTTAAGAGCTGAAGCTAAAGAAGAATTACCTGGTTATAAAGAAATGAAACCTATGGTTTACTCAGGTATATTTCCAATCGAACCAAATAAGTTTGATGCCCTTAAAGAAGCTTTAGAAAAGTTAAAACTAAATGATGCATCCCTAAGATATGAACCTGAAACAAGTGAAGCTTTAGGTTTTGGTTTTAGATGTGGATTCTTAGGACTACTTCATATGGATATTATCAAAGAAAGATTAAAAAGAGAATTTAATCTAGATATTATCGCAACTAGCCCAAATGTTATATATGAAGTACTATTAACAGATAATTCAATTATTTATGTAGACTCACCAAGTTCTATGCCAGAACGTGTAAAAATAAAAGAAATCAGAGAACCATATGTAAGAGCAAATATTTTTGTACCTTCAGAATATATTGGTGCTATTATGAAACTATGCCAAGATAAACGTGGAACTTATGAATCAATTGAGTATATTAATCCGACTAGAGCAGATATTCATTATGAATTACCATTAAGTGAAATCGTATATGATTTCTTTGATAAATTAAAAAGTAGTACTAAAGGATATGCATCATTTGATTATGAATTAATAGGTTATAAAGCATCAGATCTAGTTAAAATGGATATCTTAGTTAATTATGTACCAGTAGATGCTCTAACACAAATAGTACATCGTGATTTTGCTTATGAACGTGGGAAAAAAGTAATAAGTAGTTTACGTAAGATGATACCAAGACAATTATTTAATATACCATTACAAGCAAGTATTGGTGCTAAAGTAATTGCTCGTGATAACATACCAGAACTAAGAAAAGATGTACTTGCTAAATGCTATGGTGGAGATATCTCACGTAAAAAGAAATTACTTGAAAAACAAAAAGCAGGAAAACAAAGAATGAAAATGATTGGTAAAGTAGAAGTACCACCTGAAACATTTCTAGCAGTTTTAGAAGACAAAGACAAATAAAAATGACATTTATATAAAATGCCATTTTTTAATTATTTAATTAATTACAAATAAATGTACCATCTGCATCAATATAACAATCATCTGATGTTGTAGTATCTGAACTAGGATTAAATAACCCTATAAAACTTGATAATATTTGAGCAACAGGTCTTGATGAAGAAGTAATATTATTTAATATTGTATTCATATCTTCTTCAGATAAGCTATTATAATCTATTACATTATCTTCATTAATACTAACACTATTAATACTATCATAAGAATAATCACCATTAATAGTTAATTTATTATCTTCATCATCACTATTTTTATAATTCATAGATAAACTAAATGTTGTTTTTTTATTATTAGTTGTAAGTTTAAGTGATCCAGATACATCATCATTATTATTTATATAAGCTGGTATCATACTACTAGAACTATTGTTACTAATATTAGATAATTTATATTCTAAATCTATATTATTAGCTTTAAAACTATTTATTTTTAATGTAGCAATTTCTTTATCATTTTCAGTTACTTTAATATTACTTGTAGTACCACTAACTAATATTTTACTACCATCACTATCTATTTCAGAATATATATCTTTATTATCTAATATAAATAACATTTTATTATTATCATCGTTATCATCACTTATACTAAATCCTTTAGTATCAGGTATAATATCACCTGTATAATATATTTTAATTGAATATTCTAGTTTATCATTAGAACTAGTATTATCTGTATCCATTTCTTTTTCAATATCTTTAAATTGTTCTTTAAACTTATTATAATCAATACCTATAGCTTTCTTTAAAGTATCATTAAAATCACTATTATCGTCTAAATCTTTTTTTATATTATCTAAGATATCATTTAATGTTTTATTATTTACTAATGTTTCTGAGTAATTATAATTTTTACCATTAATACTTTCAATACCAATATTATATTTTAAACTACTAATATTTTTAACAATAGTATTTTTTAATATTTTATTGGCATCTTTTAAAGCACTTGTATCATTTATACTAACACTATTATTTAAATAACTATTTATATCACTAGTTGTACTACTATCACTCTCATATTGGATAGTTTTATCATAATATTCTTTATTAAGAGTTATATAATATTTATTATTTACATAAGCAAGTTCTGCATCATTACCATCATGTGTATCATCATTTAGTCCAAGAGCTATCTTGTAATTATGATTATCACTATCTATTTCACCACTATATACTAATTTATAATTACTATATTTACTTAATGTTTCATCATCAGAATTAATACTTAAACTACCATTAAATTTATTCTTACTACCAACTTCTGGTAAATCATTAATCTTATTATTTGTTTCTTTATAGATATTATCTATACCATTTACAAATATACCTTTAGGAGTAAACTTAATAAATTTTATATAACAAAATGCTAAAAATAATACTATTAATAAAATTATTATTATAACTAATATTATTGTTTTACCTTTAGATTTATTATTAGTATTTGGTGTTACTGGTTGATTATTAGTATTTTGTATTGGTGGTATATTATTAATATTATTATTAGGTGGTACCGTAAAATTATTTACTTGATTAGGGTTAATAACTGGATTTTGATTAACTATACCTTGATTATTAATACTTTGATTATAATTAGTATTATTATTTTGTGGTTTACTATCAGGAACAGTATTTAAAAAATCAGTATTTATCGTACCTAAATTGGTATTATTACCTTGATTTAAATTGTTGTTGGGATTATTATTCCCATTATTATTTTCATTCATATAAAACAAACCTCTATTCAAAAATATAATAACATTTTCGAATGCTTAAATATATTTAATATTTTATATTTAACATTTTGTATACAATATTATTAATATTTAAAAAAGATATTATATTTAGTATAATATCTAAAGAAGGTGTTTTATGTGAATGCTGTATATGTACATATCCCGTTTTGTAGACATATTTGTTCTTATTGTGATTTCTGTAAAGTATTACATATTGATAATTTTGTCGATGATTATTTAGATGCTCTTCAAGATGAAATATTAAGTACCTATGATGGTGAATTAATTAAAACTTTATATATTGGTGGGGGAACACCATCTTGTTTAACATCTAAAGAGTTAATTAAACTATTTAGAATCTTAGAAAATTTTAAAAAGACACCAGATTGTGAATATACATTTGAATGTAATCCTGATGATATAACTGATGAATTACTTGATATCTTAGTAAGTGCTGGGGTTAATCGTGTATCTATTGGAGTAGAGTCATTTGATAAGAATAATTTAAAATTTATGGAACGTAATCTTGATTATGATGATTTAGCACATAAGTTAGAATTATTAAGAAATCGTGGTATTGATAATATTAATTTAGATTTAATATATGCTTTACCTAATGAAACACTTAATATTGTTAAGTCTGATATTAAAAAATTAATATCTTTAAATCCTACACATATAAGTACCTATTCTTTAATTATCGAAGATCATACAGTATTAAAAACTAATAATACTAAATATATAAGTGAAGATTTAGATCGAAAAATGTATGATATTATTGTTAAATCTTTAGAAAAATCAGGATATAAGCATTATGAAGTTTCTAATTTTGCTAAACCAGGTTATGAATCAAAACATAACATGAACTACTGGTTAAATAATGAGTATTATGGTTTTGGACTTGGTGCTACAGGTTATAAAGCTGGTTTAAGATATACTAATACAAAGAATTTATCTGAGTATATTCATGGTAAATATCATAAAGAAGAAGTACTTACTAATATCAAAGAACAAATGGATAACGAAATAATGCTTGGCTTTAGATTACTAGATGGTATAGATGTTAATCTTTTTTATGATAAGTATGGACTAAATATTCAGGATGTATATCCAGCTATAAAAGAATTACTTAAGACACATGAATTACGTTATAAAAGTGGTATGTTATCAATAAGTCCAGAGTATATATATGTAATGGATGCTATTTTAGTAAAGATATTGTAATATTGAATTGCTATTAATTATTAGATATAATTATTTAAAATAAGAGGTAGATAGAATGAATAAAAAAAAGAATATAATATTGATATTATTATGTATTATTTTATTACCTAATATTATTAATGCTGAATCTTATAGCTTAGGTTCAGTAACTAATAAAGGTAATAGTGCTGAGATAGGAATAATTATTAATGTTAGTGGAGATGAATCAATTAAATCGACAGATAAACTATCATGTGAAACTAATGATTCTAATGTATCTTGTGATATAGATAGAGCTAATAGTAAAGATTATCTTATAAGTGATAATAATGTTATTACTAAAGGAAGTGCTTTTACTAATCAAGAAAAGATTGGTAAGATAACTGTTACTAATAATTCAAATGACTCTATATCTAATGTAACAGTAACACTTAAATCAAGTAGTGATAAAGTATCTGATAGTGCTGGTTCTGTTGTTATTAATTCACTTTCAGAAAAGAAGACTACAGCTCCTATAGTAGTATCAAGTGATGCAAAATTAAAGACATTAACAATAATATCTGATGTTGATGGTGTAACAATGAGCCCAGAGTTTAATAGTGATACAAAGTCTTATGTAATTACAGGTTTACCTGATACTATTAATAAAATCACTTTTAAATATACATGTGATTCATGTAGTGTGTCTATTAGTGGTGGATCTAAATCAACAAGTAATACAGTATATTTAAATAAAGGTAAAAATGATGTAACAATTACATCTAAATCTCAAGATAATTCTAATAGTGAATCTTATAATGTTACTATTTATCGTGGCGAAACAGATTATGATTCTGCTGAGTTAAAAGAATTATCATTTGGTACATATAAATTAGATCCTGAGTTTTCATCTGATGTTTTAGAATATACTTTAACATTACCTAAAGGTATTAATACTCTTGCAAATATTATGAAGTATACCGCTAAAGATAGCGAAGCTAAAGTAGAAATTACTGGTGCTGCTAATTTAACTGATGAAGAATCAGAACTAGTTATTAAAGTTACTAATCAATCAGGTAAAAGTACTAATGAATATAAGATAAAAATTGTACGTGAAGAAGATACTGAAACATCATCTATCGAAGTAATCAAATATAAAGATGGTAAAGTAACATTCTATGATGAAGATGGTAATAACACTGAATTAAGTGAAGATGAATTTAAAGAAAGATATCCAGATGAATGGAAAAAAATCGAAGATGGAACTTATAAATTTGATGAAGATGGTAATATTATCAAAGTAGATAACGGCAATAATAATAGCAATGAAAAGAAAAGTGGTTTACCATGGTGGGCTATTTTACTAATTATTCTTGGTATTGTAGCCGTTATTGTAGTAGTTATTCTAATTATAAGAAAGAAAAAATTAGGTAATAAAGGTCCTAAGAAAGATAAAAAAGATACTGATAAAGTATATTCTTATGATGATGAAGATAGTGATAACTATGAAGATAATTCAGATGAAAATACTGATGAAGAAAATAAAGAAACAGTTAATAATAATTCAGAATCACCTGAAGATATTGATGATTATGATGAAGAAGCACGTATGATCAATGAAGAAGATGAACGTATTAAAGACTTAGCTTTAGAAGATAGCGAAGAAGAAAATGATGAAGATAGTAAATTTACTGATGATTCAGATGAAGAAGATGCTACTGAAGAAATTGATAAAGCCTTACAAGACCTTATGAATACTAAAGAATATGATTTTAAAGATAAGAAATAGTTTCT
>OMVK01000085.1 GCA_900314465.1 uncultured bacterium
GAAAACCGACATTTTTATATTACATTTTTCCTACATTCTTATATTACCATTAACAATATGAATAAAATGAGTTATCAGTTTTCATTACATACAAATACTGATAATTTACATTTCCATTTATCTTTTGCAGAAAAAGAACCTAACTATAAAAGATTTAGTAAAGATAAAGAATTACAGTATAGATTTGCTGGAGAATTATCACAAGAAGAATTAACTTTTCTTAAAAATGAAATACAACATTACATTAAGAAAGAAAAAATATATACACCTTTATTAATTGAAACGAATAAAGAACTTGATAATTTAAAAAAGTATTTTAATCCTAAAGATAGAAACTTTTTATTAAATAATAAAGAAGATATTTTGTTAGAAGATAAAATTGTATCTTTAGGGAAATTATTAGATGAAAAGAATCTAATCAAAAATAACAAGATAAAGTTTAATTCTATAAAAGATAAAGAAATTAAGAAGTTAACTAAAGAAATCAAGAATTATTTGTTTAAAAGTAATAATGAAGAATTTAAACTTGATTATAAAGAATTTAAAGATTCACTTGAAAAGATAAATCAATATTTTATTGATATTTCTAAAAATAATCATACTGAAATTGTTGATACATCATTAATTGATAGAAAAGAAAAATATTTTGATAATTATGTATTAAATGCGATTGTTAATCATGCAAGTTATAGATATAAGAATCCAAAAATATCTGAAGAAGAAATATTACAGGAAGCAGTATATAAAGAATATAAAAAGAGTAGAATTAGATCCAGATTTGATATTTTAGTAAATGCTTTATCTTCTAATAATAGAAATATGCAGTTTAAAAATAAATATCAAATAAGACAAGCAGTAAGAAATATCAATGATGAATTAGAGGAAGCTCAAAGAGATTTTGATAAGCTATTTCAATTAGAAAAAGAGTATTCGTAAAATAGTATTCTGAATAATTTAATAAAAAAATTAGTGGTATAATAGAAAAGGTAAGACTCTCGCAACATGTCGTGGTTATTATTTTATGTATTCGTTAAAATCTAATATAGAAAGAGAGGTTGATTTTAATGAATCAAGAAAAAATAGGAAAGTATATTTCTAAAAAAAGAAAAGAGTTGAAAATAACTCAAGAGCAACTTGCAGAAAAACTTGGAGTAACTGATAGATCAGTTAGTAGATGGGAAAATGGTAAATCAATGCCTGATGTATCATTATTCAAACAATTATGTGAAGTATTAAATATTACTTTAGATGAATTGTTAAGTGGTGAGGATAAACCACAAAGTAGTCATGAAACTATTAATTATATAAAGTATCAAAGAAAATTATACTTATATAAATTAATTACAGTTGTAATAATTTCTATATTAATTATATGTGGATTATTATATTTCTTTTTTAAACCATTCCAATTGGAATTTAATGATACAATTGACTATGCAAAACCGATTTATAATATAGATGATAATACTAAATTGTATTCAAGATTTGATAAGAATTATTATGTTAAAAACACAAAGATTGATTTAAGTGAAGTTTTAAAAAATGGAACTTTAACAATAGAACAAATAAAAAAACAAATGAATTATTATTCTGAATTGAATGATGGTGGAACTATAATTTATCAATCTAAAAACAAAAAATACTATTTGTTTGCTTGTAATACAATTGATGGGAATAAAAATTATTATATTACTGGAAACGGAAATGATTATGAAGTGTGTTCATCTCAAAAAAGAAATAGTTTAAATCATACATGTTTACAAGATAAATTGGATAATATTATAGGATTTGATACAAATATAAAAACAAGAGATAACTATGATGCTAGGTTAATAACAAATGGAAATATTCCTAGTTGGGACATTTATAGTGGATTAAATGGAACATATGCTATTATTAAAACAGATGATGAAATAGTTATAAATGATTTTAAAAAATGGTTTTATGAAAAAAATAAAAATTATAAATATATAAATGTGTATGACAATTGGTATGTATTTATAAGCAATGGAAATGAGTTTGATGTTAAAGAATTAAATGATTGTATTCAATAAAAAATATAAATATTAATAATCGCTCTATTAAGATATTAGGAGAATATAAAAATTCTCTCTTTATGTGATAAAATATATGTAGGTTGTTATCCCTACGGATTGTTTGGATACTTTTAGATAATAAAAAGATATAATTAAATACGAAAGGAGCAAAATCTATGAATCAAGAAAAGATAGGTAAATTTATTGCTAAAATTCGTAAAGAAAAAAAGATGACACAGCAAGAACTTGCTGATAAATTAAATATAACCGATCGAGCTGTAGGTAATTGGGAAAATGGTAGAAGATTGCCTGACTATAGTATTATTAAGGATTTATGTAGTGAACTTGATATTTCTATTAATGAATTATTTGCAGGAGATTATATTAAAACAAACGAAAAAGAAAAACAATTTGAAAAAAATGTTTTAGACATTTTTAAATTTAGTAATGATAAAAAGAAAAAATATAAATTTGTTTTAATAATCTTAAGTGTAATGCTATTTATATCAATATGTTTTATTGGAAGAATAATAATGATAAAACGAGGATATATACCAGATCCTGATTTATCCTATACTCAACGATATGAATCTGGCAAAGAAAATCTTAAAGGAACTGTAAATTATAATAGTTTTGAAAGTATAAGTATGGATTTTGAAATTGGTGCTAATAAATATGGATATGCCGTATTTAAAAATCCAGATAAAGCTTTTAAAAGATTAAAGAAAAATTACTCTAAAGGAATTAAAGCAATTCAAAAAGAATTTAGTTTACCACCGTTATCACAATTTAATTTTAGAATTTATGGTACTTATGGATGGCAATTAACAACAGGTACAGATGAAGAAAAAGAACAAGCAAGATTTATTTCTAGTTTCTTCGATATATACGAAAATAGTTTTAATTAAAATAATCGTAAGATTAAGATATACAGAACGGATGAGAATCCGTTTTTGTGTGGTATAATATTAGTATAAAATGTTAATTTTTATTTGAAATCAATAGCAAAACTAAATGTTAAAATACATTGCTTGTAGCAACGGCATATTTGTAATAAACTGAACTTG
>OMVK01000081.1 GCA_900314465.1 uncultured bacterium
AATAATTACCATCATGTATATCATTATAAACATTATCTAAGATATAATCACTACGATTAGCATAATATAATTGAGCATTACCGTAGAAATAATTACCATAATATGGGTCATATAAATAAGTATTACGATATAAAATAATACCATCATAAGTATTAGTATTCATACCAAAATCATTATACATATAAAAATCATCAGCATGTATTCGATTATCAAGATCATTTGAATAAGATAAATTATCTATAAGTATAACTAATGCAAAACCAGTTTTATTTTCAAATTCATCTATTTCTTTTTTTAAAGTAGTTTCTTCTTCATCGGTTAAAACATCAGAAAAATCATAAATACGTGTAGATGCATCAACATATTTAGTTTTTAATATTTCATATTTATTATCATTAGTTATTTTAACATCTTTATTAACACCATAATTATTACTACTATTACGTTCATATGTAGTTATTTCAGCATTAATAGTAAATGGTATTAAGATAATAATTAATAATAAATATTTAATTATATTTTTCATAATCCACCTCATTAATCTACATTAACTCCAAATATATATACTAATAGCCATATTATTGCTACAACTAAGAATATTGATAAACCAATTAGAATAAATGTTTTTATTGCTTTCTTTTTATCTACAGGTATATCTCCGATAAATTTACCAGTTTCACCATTCATCGCAAATGTATATACTTTATTATCATATTTAATATTTACCATATATACTGGAAGTAATACATAATAAGAACTAGTTAAATTAGGAGAAAAGTTCTTACCTACAACACTTGAAAATCTAAGTCTTAGTCCAACTGGTAAACCAAATGTAGCAAAATTACAATTATTTATATCATTTTTAGCATAATCTACACATGAGTTTTCCATACGATTAACAGCATTTACAGCTTTTTTACCCTTACTATCATCATAATTTTCAGCATAGAATCCTGATAAATAAGCGCTATCAAAATCAATTAATTTAGAATAATCAAATGGTTCGATAGAATTCATTAAATTATCATCAAACTTAAGTGCACCATCTTCAGGTATATTAATAAAATTAGCATCTATTTGTTTAGTTACAAGATAATAATTATCTTCACGATAATCACTATTACCTACAGAATAATATGAAGATTCAACACCTTCGATATCTACAGTACCATTAATATGATATGAAAATAACCAAAATGGTATATATATACCTTTAATTTTATTTATATTATTATCGCTAAAGAAATTATCAGGTGCAAATATTCTACCTTTCTTTAATGCTTTAAATTGTTCTTTTACAGTGTTTAAATCTTTAGAAAAAGGTATAATCTTATCTGGTTTAAATGTACCTGTTAATTTATCTTTAAGTATTTCGGTATTACCGCAATAGACACAAAATGTTGAAGTTGTTTCTTCATCACATATAATTTCTGCACCACATGATGGACATGTATATTTATAATAAACTTTACCATCAGTTGTAGTTGTTGTTTCTGCTTGATTACCACTTGTACTAGTATCAGTTGTACTATTATCATTTCTTGATACTTCACTAGCATCAAAAGTTTTACCACAGTAATCACACTTAAATTTACTTTCTGTTGCATTAAATTTTAAAGAATGACCACAACTAGGACACTTAATTTCTTCTGATGTACCTTTTTTCTCTACTACATTACTATCTATATTATTATTCATACTATCACTACCATATAAAGTATAACAAAATTATTTACTTATTAAAATATTATATTTATATAAACAAAAAGAATGATAATATTACATATCATTCTTTATACTTATTTAGCTATTTCATCACATATTAAGTTAGTAAGCTCAGTTGGATTTTCAATAGGTAATCCCTCGATTAATCTTGCTTCTTCATAAAGTATCTTACTAATTCTTTCAAGTTCTTTATCATTCTTATTTTTTTCTAAATCCATTAGATATTTTGCAATTGGATGATTTTCATTTATTTCAAGTACTTTAACAGCACTAATGTTTTGATCAGTTGGCATAGCATTAATTACTTTTTCCATTTCAATTGTTACACTACCTGTACTAGTTAAAGATACTGGACTATTTTTAAGTTTATTAGTAAATTTAACTTCACTAACATCATTAATATATTTCTTCATATCATCAAGTAAAGTCTTATTATCTTTATTCTTTTGTTCAAGAGCTTTCTTTTCTTCTTCAGTAGATAAATCAGCTTGATCAGAACCAATATTTACAATATCTAAGTCATTATATGAGTGTAGTGTTTGCATAACAAATTCATCCATATAATTAGTACAATATAAAACTTCGATATCTTTATCTTTATATTCTTCAACACTTGGAAGATTATCAACTTTATCTAGTGTTTCACCACATACATAATAAATCTTCTTTTGACCTTCTTTCTTTCTCTCTACATATTCTTTTAAAGTAGTATATTTTTTATCTTTAGATGAATAGAATAATAATAAATCTTGTAATTTATCTTTATTTATACCCCATGAATCATAGACACCATATTTGATTTGAATACCAAATTCATCAAAGAATTTTTCATAATTAGTTCTATCTTCATTAAGCATATTAGTAAGTTCTTTATGTATTTTATTTTCAATATTTTGAGCAATTAATTTAACACGTTTATCTTGTTGAAGTGTTTCTCTTGAAATATTAAGTGATAAATCTTCAGAATCGACAACACCTTTAACAAATGAATAATAATCAGGTAATAAGTCACTACATTTATCCATGATTAAGACACCATTTGAGTATAATTGTAGGCCTTTTTCATATTCTTTTGTATAAAAGTCCATTGGTGCTTTTGATGGAATAAATAATAATGCTTTAAATGAAACTTGACCTTCAGCATTCATTTTAATAACTTTTAATGGATTATTATAATCATTAAATTTATCTTTATAGAAGGTATTATATTCATCATCACTTACTTTACTTCTCTTCCAAATAGGTACCATATCATTGATTGTTTCCATTTCTTTGATATCTTCATATTCATCTTTAGTACCTTCTTTAGGTTGATGTTTAGTAACTTCCATCTTAATTGGATAAGTTATATAATTTGAATATTTTTTAATTAAATTATTAAGTTCATATTCATGTAAGTAATCAGAATATGTTGCATCATCAGTATCATCTTTAAGTGTAAGTATGACATCAGTACCATAAGAATCTTTATTTGCTTTAGTAACTGTATAACCATCTACACCGCTTGATTCCCACATATATGCATCTTTACTACCATATTTTTTAGATATAACTTTTATATCCTTTGCAACCATGAATGCAGAATAAAAACCTACACCAAACTGACCAATTATATCAATATCTTTCTTATGTTCATTATCATTTTTGAAATTCTCAGAACCAGATTTAGCTATCGTACCTAAATCACTTTCAAGCTCTTCTTCACTCATACCAATACCATTATCAGAAATAGTTAAAGTACGTTTTTCTTCATCTCTTGAAATTGTAATTGCTAAATCTTTCTTATCTATCTTAATAGAATTATCAGTAAGTGATTTATAATATAATTTGTCAATTGCATCACTTGCATTACTAATTAATTCTCTTAAGAATATTTCTGAGTTTGTATAAATAGAATTAATCATTAAATTCATTAATTTTTTAGATTCAGATTTAAATTGCTTTTTAGCCATTATAATATCATCCCTTCATGTGAATTATTAATGTTCACATGAATTGTTATAATACAATAATTAGCACTTGTCAATACTAAGTGCTAACATTAATACATATTTATTATCTTGTTATATCTTTAATCTGATAATTTATTACTTTTATTAAATCATCTTTCTTTAGTTTAACTTGATAACATACTTTACCACCTGATATATATATGTTATCAATATTATTTATTGATGAATCAAAAGTAACTAAATAATTTTTCTTTAAACCAATTGGTGAACAAGCACCATGAACATAACCTGCAACCATTAATAAATCTTTACTATGTACCATTTCTATGCTCTTTTTTCTAACTGCACTAGCACACTTTTTTAAATCAAGTTCTTTTTCTACTGGTATACAAAAAACATAATAATTTTTACCTGATGTTGTTACTAATGTTTTAAATACTTCTTTTGGATTTTCATTAAGCTTAAAAGCCATATTGGTTCCATTTGTAAACTCACCATCATAAATATATTCTTCATATTTAATATTCTTTTTATCTAAGATACGCATAACATTTGTTTTATTCATATTAATTACCCTTTGACTCTAATACTAATGGCACTTCATAATTAACAAGCTCATTTTTACTATTCTTAGCTCTAATTATTAATTTAAGACTACTAGTATCTATTAGACTTTTAATTTCACTATCTATTTTAAAAGTTAAACCTTTAGTAAAATTATCTAAAGTATTTTCTCCATCAACATTCATTTTTCCAATTAATACCTCAGTATTACCCTGTTCAGCATATATTAAAGCTTCAAAATCTGAATAAATATCCACAGAAGAACCACAGTAAGATATACTATTAATAATAATACTTGTCTTATCGCTACTATAAGTAAGCACACCAGATACATTAAAAGCATCACATGTACCAGTTATTGTTGTAGATGTAAAATCACTTTTTCTATTATTAAACACTAATATAAAAATAATTAATACTAATATAATAATTATTATTATGAATAAATAACGATAACTTCTTTTCTCAGGTATATTACTATTATTTAATAAAGTATTTATATCTATATTATATTTACTACATATTAATTTTAATGTTTCAATATCAGGAATATTCTTACCATTTTCCCATTTAGAAACAGCTTGAAAAGTTACATTTAATGAGTCAGCAAATTCTTTTTGAGTTAAATTATTATTTTTTCTGATATTTTTAATCATATCAGAAACTTTATTATTATCCATGTAACCCACCTCATAAGAATTATAACAAATATTAATAATTTATTTACAAAAAAATAACTGAATTTCTCCAGTTATTAATTCTTTTTAAAAGATAACTTTAATAAATTAAATTTGGGAACTACTATTTCATGACTCATTTTATATCCTGTACATTTCTTTAAATTACGCATTTCACTTATTAATAAATAAGTTTGAAGTGAATTTACTGAACCAAGTATAATTGACATAGAAAAAGTAATTAAGCTAAATAATATAATTAAATAAGAACCCATAAACAAACTTAAAAATACAAACATACCAGATATACAAATTAACAAAGTATTAATTAGTAAAGCTATGGTACGACTATTACTCTCTTCTTCATATTCATCTATTTTATGAGCAATATCTATTTTATTTTTTACAATAACTCTATCTAATTTTTTTAAATTATCAGAGGTATTTCTTACAATACGATATTTATTAATATTATTCCAAACTTTTATATGATCTTTATCAACTACTTCATATCTGATAACATATCTATCGATATGATTATTTACATAATTATTCTTCTTAGTGATGAAATCACCATATAAATCGCTAACACTTTCGATAACCTTCATACTAATTACCCCCATCAATTAGCTCTATATTCTAACACTTTTATGTGGGTTTAGCAAATTAGAAATGGTTATTTATAAAAAATAAACTAGCATCATTAGATACTAGTTATATTTTATACATGGTGTCCGAGAACGGATTCGAACCGTTGACCATTCGCTTAGAAGGCGAGTGCTCTATCCAGCTGAGCTACTCAGACATTTCAGTTAACAAATAGAATTATAATATAAGAATTTACAAAATGCAAGGTTATATTATTTTCTATTGCTAACTTTTAATTACTTTTTAGTAATTTATTTAAATATTTTATTTCATTCTTTAATTTTAAACGTAAAATAAGTTTCTTTTTAGGTATATATCCAAGTATTTTCGTATTTTCATCTATTTTATGTTGAACGTATACTTTATTATGAATTAAATATGGTCCATATATTAATTCTTTTTTACTATATTTAGGACTCTCTCCCCTAATAAATACGATATTAATATAATATTTATTATTATCTATAATAAAATTCTCATTTTTAATAGTGAAACCCATATTAATAATATTTTTTCTTAATTCATAATGATCATTATTAGATTGAATTATTAGTTTTTTAATATTTTTTAAATATTTATTATTTAAGATATTTAATATTGTAGTTGTACCCATTCCTGAAATAATAATAGTGTCTACTTTATCTTTTTTAGTTAGAACAGATAAGCCATCACCAAGTCTTGCATCTATCTTATCTTGAAGATTATTCTTATTTATATTTTCTATCCCGGCATCTAATGCTTTTTTATGGATATCTGATGCTATTAAACTTTTAACTAATTTATTTTTTACTAAATAAATATCTAGTAAAGCATGATCACAACCAATATCAATAATCTTATCATTATAGTTTACATAAGTCGCTAATGACTCTAATCTAATACTAATCATTTTAATCCACCATGAAATCTTTTAATTTTTTAGCACGTGAAGGATGTCTTAATTTTCTTAATGCTTTTGCTTCAATCTGACGAATACGTTCACGAGTTACATTAAACTTTTTACCAACTTCTTCAAGAGTATAACATGTACCATCTTTAAGTCCAAAACGTAATTCTAGGACTTGTTGTTCACGAGGTTGTAGTGTTGCAAGTACTTCTTGTATTTCTTCTTTTAATATTTCGTTAGTTGCATATTCTTCAGGGCTTAAACTTGATTCATCAGGAACGAAATCACCTAAATGTGAATCCTCTTCTTCACCAATTGGTGTTTCAAGACTAACTGGGTCTTGTCTTATCTTATCTACTTCACGAACTTTTTCAACTGTAATACCCATTTTTTTAGCTATTTCTTCTTCAGTTGGTTCACGATTAAGTTCAAGAGTTAATTGTCTTTCAATACGTGCCATCTTATTTATTGTTTCAACCATGTGAACAGGAACACGAATTGTACGAGCTTGATCTGCAAGTGCACGAGTAATTGCCTGTCTTATCCACCAAGTTGCATATGTTGAGAATTTAAATCCTTTATCATAATCAAACTTTTCAACAGCTTTCATAAGACCAATATTACCTTCTTGAATTAAATCAAGGAATAATAAACCTCTTCCAACATATCTTTTAGCAATAGAAACAACTAAACGTAAGTTAGATTCAGCTAATTTATTTCTAGCCTCTTCATCACCAGATGCTACTTTTTTACTTATTTCTGCTTCTTCATCTGATGTTAATAGAGGAATTTTACCAATTTCTTTTAAATACATTCTAACTGGATCATTAATATTTACATCTTTGGTAATTTCTTCATCACTAAGTATGATATTTTCTTCATCTTCATCAGTTTCATCACCATTAGCTTCTTCTTCAGTCTTAACTTTAATACCAGCATTTACTAATTCGTTATATAAATTATCAAGTGAATCAGCATCCATATCAAGTCCAGATAATTCATCAGCTAATTTTTCATAAGTAATAAAACCTTTTTTCTTTCCTTCTTCAATTAATTCTTGTTTTCTTTCATCAAATGTCTTTATTGTACCAAGCCCTTTACTTACTTTAACATTATCATTTTCTAAAACTGCATCAACATTATCCATAGTACTCTTTTTCTTCCCCATAATTACACATCCCTTTTCTTTAATTTAGCAATATTATCCATTATTTCTAATTTCTTATTAATATCACTAGTCTCTTTTAACTCATCTTTTAATTGATTTATTTTATTTTCATTTTTCCACACTTTTATTTTCTCAATTATACCAACGAAGTCATTATCTATAAGTTCAACACTTGAATTATTTTCAAGTATTTGCATAACTAACTCATAATTATCTAAAGTTGCTTCATAACTAACAAAATCTGCTATATTAATATAATTATATTTAATATAAAATGCAAGTATATCTTCAATAACACTTTGGTATTTATCATCAGGTATTGAACCTAATTCTTGTTCAAATAACTTAATATATTTAATATCATTAATCATATAAAATATTAAGGCTTCTACTAATTTATGATATTTAGATAATTTAACTTTAGGTTTTTCTTCTACCCTTATGATATTAACTTTCTCAGGTTTCTTAATCTGATTTAATAAAACATTCTTATCCAGTCCATAATCTTTAACTAATTTATTTATTTCTAAATCTATTAATATTTCATCATTAGAATTATTTAATTCTTTAATAATTGATTTTACATATTCAGATATATCACTATTTTTAGTTAAATCTTTATTTCTTTTTAAGATATTTAATTTAAAATCAAAATAATTAATTGAATTATTTATAGCATCCTGATATTTTTCTACACCATATTTTAAGATATATTCATCAGGGTCTTTTTCCATACTTAAACGTAATACTTTAAGATCAACTCCTGCATTAGTAAGTTCTTCGCCAACACTTAAAGTTGCAGTTTCACCAGCTGAATCGTTATCAAAACAAAGAATAACCGTAACATTAAGTCGTTTAAGCATTTCAATATGCTCTTTAGTAAGTGCGGTACCCATAGTTGCCACAACATATTTAATACCACTTGAATAAACTCTGATAGCATCCATTTGTCCTTCAACTATGATAATCTTACCAACTTTTTTAGCTTCACTTTTTGCTCGATGAAAATTAAATAATATTTCACCTTTTTTAAATATTTTAGTTTCTTGGGTATTAATATATTTAGAACCCTCAGTAGTATCATATATACGTGCACTAAATCCTACGGCTCTACCCTGTCTATCATGTATTGGAAAAGTTATTCGATTTCTAAATTTATCATATAAAATATTGCCCTCAGCACTTAATCCGGTTTCAATTAAAATATTATCAGGTATTTTCTTAGCTTTTAATAACTTGGTTAAAGTATCAGGTGCATTAGGTGCAAGTCCTATTTCAAACTCATTGATTACCTCTTCAGTTAATCCTCTTTTTTCTAAGTACTCTCTTGCTTTTTTACCATCTTTTGACTTTAAATTATTTTGATATAACTTGACAGCAAGTTCCATGGCATCATAGTGTGCTTGATATTTAGATTCAGTCTGAATACCTGCATCAAATTTAATACCAACTTTATTTGCTACAATTTTAACAGCTTCAATAAAAGAAACGTTTTCATAATCTTGAACAAATGTAAATACATTACCAGTTTTATGACAAACAAAACAAGTAAAAATACCTTTTTCCTCACTAACACTCAAAGATGGATTATGGTCATCATGAAAAGGACATACCCCAAAGTAATTTTTACCCTTTTTCTCTAAGTTTATATATGAACTTATTACGTCAACAATACTGGCGGCATTTCTAATTTTACTTATTTCTTCATTACTAATACCTGCCATCAAAATTCACCCTCTACTTTTATTTATTAACGGTTACTACTGAAATTTCTTAAATTTTTTAGAAAAATTTTAAAATTTTATCATAAATACCATAGTTTTTTGCCATTTTTGTGTACTTCAGAAATAATTCCCGAACCAAGGCACTCATCACCATCATAAATTACACAAGCTTGACCAGGGGTAACAGATGCAACTTTTTCTGGATATTTAACTAATAATTTATTGTCAGGTAATTCTTCATAGCTTATTTTATAATCAGGTCCACGATATCTAAATTTAGCAGTTAAGTTATCATTATTCTTTTTATCTATCCAATTAATATTTTCTAAGATACATTCATCAGAATATAATTCCTCAGGGTCTTCTCCAAATGCTACATATAAAATATTATCTTTAACATTTTTACCAACTACATAATGTTTATCTTTAAAACCAGATAAAGGCACATTTCTTCTTTGACCTATCGTATAATTCATAAGTCCATCATGAGTTCCTACTTTTTCTTTAGTTTTAACATCAATAATATCTCCAGGATTCTTTTGTAAATAATTATTAATGAATTTTTGAAAATTTCTTTCGCCAATAAAACAAATACCAGTAGAATCTTTTTTATTAGCTGTAGGTAAATTTGCTTCCATAGCTATATCTCTTACTTTATCTTTTTCTAAATTACCAACAGGAAATAAGACATTAGTAAGTTCTTCTTTACTAACTTGTGCTAAAAAGTAAGATTGATCTTTATTACTATCTTTACCTCTATATAATTTATTATCTTTAGTATTACAATAATGACCTGTTGCTATATAATCAGCACCTAATTTTAATGCTTCTTTTTTAAAAGCATCAAACTTAATATATTTATTACACATTAAATCTGGATTAGGTGTTCTACCTTTATTAAGTTCATCTAAAAAATATTTAAATACTAAATCCCAATATTCTTTAACAAAATCTACTCTATGCAATTCAATACCTAGATAATCACATACTTTTTTAGCATCATTATAATCTTGTTCTTGAGGGCATATATTATCACTACCATAATTAGGATTTCCTTTAATATCATTATTAATCATTGAATCCCAGTTACGCATAAATAAACCAATTACTTCATAACCTTCTTTTTGAAGTAAATAAGCAGAAACACTTGAGTCTACTCCACCAGACATACCAACAACTACTTTTTTCATACAATTCACCTTTTTTCTCTTAAAAATTATACTATGAAGTTAAAATATTGCAAATAGTTAAAAAAACTTTAATTTTTATTTATATTATATTATAATCATTTTTAGGTGAGTTACATGAAAAATGAAGAATTTAATGATGAACATGCATATGTTGGTAATATAAAAATAAAAGAACCTAAAAAGAAATTTAAAAGTAAAAAGAATAAGAAGAATGATGATAGTATATCTATTCCGGTTAAAATATTTATTGTATTAATGGCTATATGTATGGTTGCTGCAGTATTTGTACCATTAATATCTTATTTTGTTAATGCTATTAATAGTTAAGATGATTTATATCATCTTTTTTATTTATATAAAAAATATAGGTTATTACCTATATTTCCATTAAATCTTTATTTTTTTCATCTACTCTTTTATCAACTTCTTTAGTATATTTATCAGTCAAATCTTGAATTTCACTTAATAAACTTTTTTGTTGATCTTCAGAAATAGATTCATCTTTTTTTATTTTATTATTAGCATCTTGTCTTACTTTACGTACGGCTACTTTAGCATCTTCGCCCATTTGATTAGACTCTTTAACACAGTTTCTTCTGGTTTCTTCAGTTAAAGGTGGAACATTCATAATAATCATATCACCATTACTAATAGGATTAATACCCAAATTAGCTTCATTAATTGCATGTTCCATATTCTTAATACAAGTTTTATCAAATGGTTTAATAATAAGTTCTCTTGCTTCTGGAACAGATATATTTGCAAGTTCTTTTATTGGTGTCATAGATCCATAATAATCTACTTTAATATTACTTACCATTGAAGGATTTGCTCTACCTGCTCTTATAGTTACAAGTCTTTTATCTAAAACTTCTAAAGCATCCATCATTTCAAGTTCAGCATCACTTACATAATCCATAAATATTAAATCACTCCTAAATAGATTATAACATAGATATTATTATTATAAATTTATTTTTTTTTGAATAATACTCTTTGATTACCTTTTCTTTCTTTATTACGTAAATACTTACTAATAATAGAAATATCACTATTAGTTAATCTATCATCATTATTATTATATCTTTCTACTAATGGTTCCATATATTCTTCTAAACTAGTATATTCAATACTATCAGTATCATTTCTTCTTTCTCTTAAACTCATTGTATTAATCAAATAATTTAATTCAAAATTAAATCTCTTTTCTTCATCTACTTCAAGATTTTCACCATTATATATCTTATCTCTTAAAAAATTAAAATCTTTAATATCAAAATTCTTATGTCTATTTTTCTTATATTCTATTTTACTATTAACTACTCTATTTTGTTCATCAAAACTCTTTTGTTTATATATAAAATTAATAGTACCATTATTATCACTAACTAAACCATTACCTATTTTATAAATAATATTACCTTTAGAATCTTTACCTTCATATATTTTATCATTTAAATCAAATGTTTTAGCATAATTAATAACATCATCATTCATACTTATATTAAATTTAATATCAGGGATAGTCTTATTAATTAAATTAAATACTATATCACTACTACTAGTAATAAATGTCTTAATATTATATTTAATAATATTAGCTAAAGTACTTTGATTACTTATATCTAATACTCTAATATCATCAGTAGTTTGATATACAAAATATAAATAATTATTATTCTTTAATAATTTAAGATTATTAAGTTTTTTATTATATATTTT
>OMVK01000080.1 GCA_900314465.1 uncultured bacterium
AGAATAATTCATATTTAAATTTATTATTATTTACATTATTATGTGTATTAATTCTAGGTTTAATAATACTTATATATTTAATATATAGACTTGCTTATATAAAATATAATAGTAATAGAATATATAGTACTACTACATATACTTTAACTACTACTAGTACATATATTAATAATAATATAGATAATAAATATAGTTTTGATAATCCAAGTAGTATTGATAATAGTGGAATAGCTACTATATATGATATTAATAATAATTCTTATATAGATGTTAATATTCAAGGTATAAGATGGCTTAATAGTGATGAAGTTAATAAATTAGTAAGTGATAATAATATAGATAATAATTTGCCTGAAGGATTTTATTATGATGGTTTAGAATTTAAAGTTATATTTAATAATATAGATAATATTAGTAATAGTATATTTAGAATAAATTCTTCTTATATTAATAGTAATAGAGATGATTTTGTTAATTATAATAATGAACATGTTATTGTAAAGTCTTATGTAGTTGACAATAATCAAAGTGTAAATAGTAATAATGAAATAACTTATCATGTTATTTTTATGAGAAATGATAATTATCCTGATTATAGTATTTGTTTAGGTTCTACTAGTTATAAAATTATGTGTTATAAAATGTAAAATATATTTAAGATAATTTACATTTATTTATGATTATGATATCCTAAATAGGAGAATAGGAGAGAGAAGAAATGAGAAATAAGAAAGGTTTTACTCTTGTTGAATTACTTGTAACAATTGTATTACTAGGTATCGTAGCTGGCATAGTAATATTTAATCTTACAAGTGTTAAATCTTCTTCACAAAAAGAAGAATATGAGAGATATGTAGCAGCAGTAAAAGCAGCTGCAAATGTTTATGCTACAGAAAATAAGAGTGTTTTTGATGAATTATATACTGATAAAGCATTTATTTATATTAAAGTAGGCACATTAATAGATAATGGTTATTTATCTGAAACTTTAACTAATCCATATACTAATCAACATATTGGTAGAGATGAATTAATTAAAGCTAATCTTGATAGTGTTACTGGTGTTCTTACTTTTGAATATCCAATTGAAGGAAAAGATACTGAACAATATTTAGTTGCAATTGGCGATATTGTTGAATGGGGAGAACCATATGATTGTTATACTGGTATTGGTACTTATAAACTTGCTTTATCTGATGAGGATGGTAATTTAATAGATTTAACTGCTACTACTCAAGACAAAGATGGTAATACAATAACTAATAAAGAAAAATATCATTTTGAATGTAGTTTCCCATCTGGTTGGTCTGATTATACAGATACAACTGTAACTGAGGGTAAGACTGGCACTAAATATACTAATACTTCAGGACATTATGAAATAACTTATAGTTGGATTACTGATTCAGGTACTAAAAAGAGTGCTACTAGACAATTAACTGTATCTGATAAATATTTACCTGATGTTGATGTTAGAGTTATTAAAAATGATTCTTATTCTACTAATGGTACACCATCAGTAAGTGATCAAGAATTTTCTAATGCTACTGCTTATAATTCTGATGTAATTTATACTCCACAGTATGATTGCAATACAAAAGAATGGTCATTCCTAGCATTTAAAGTAAGAACTAATGGTTCTACTACAGATGATTTAAATTATACTGTTACAAAACAAAATACAAGTAATAGATATGTTGGTCAATTAGGTACTGATAATAACCCAATTGATTATACTGGTAATGATTCAAATAAAATATTTATTGTTGATGATGGTGATGTTATATATAATGTTACCAATACAATATCTGGTAGATATTTTAAAAATTATAAATATACAGCTACAAATAATATCGAATTAAAACAAGAATTAGTTACACCAGTATGTTTAATTAATGGTGGTAGTGATTTCTATGATAAGTCTAAGGAATTTACTATTGAAAAACCATATTCACCTGTTGGTGTACATGATTATGAGTATGAATGGGAAGAAGACAAGAATAGCACTCCTGATTATAATAAAGTTCCAAATATTACTGCTAGAACTAATTTAATTCCTGCAAATAATCAGAAAATTACTACTTATAAGCCTGATATTACTGAATCTTCATCTAATGGTGGTGTATGTAGTTTTGAAAATAAGACATATGATGTTATTTATTTTAGAACTATAAATAATAATGGTTATTATGGTTCATGGACAACTAGCCCTATTACTTTAAAATTAACTAATGATGTAAATAATATTATAAGTACTTCTTCAAGTAATAATACTACAGGTGATGCATGTAATACTTGTCAAAGTGTAAGTAC
Source organism: uncultured bacterium (assembly GCA_900314465.1). Lineage (GTDB taxonomy): Bacteria > Bacillota_I > Bacilli_A > RF39 > UBA660 > UBA6985. The sequence goes on from OMVK01000080.1 coordinate 2,314, forward strand.
ACTTGATGATACTGGTAAAGCATTAGTTAATCAATCATCATCTTCAATGAATAATTTATCATGTTATTATTGTAATCAAGCTGTTTATATGAAAATTCCTAATGATGAAGGCGGTTATAATAATTTAGTTGTTTTAGGACAATATGATAGAGGAGGTAATAAGACTTTACTTGTTACTGGTGATAGTATTGGTACTGCTTCTTCTTCAGAAATTCAAGATTCTAATAAAACTGGTAAGTGGGTTGTACAAACTTGTGATGGTATTTATACTGCATATTTCACATATACTGAAGTTGTCGTTTCTAGTTTGACATTTAATCTTTCAAAATATCAATCAAAGATGATACCTAATTCATTACAGGATAAATTATTTATTCAACGTAATTGGTATGCAGATATTGGTTCACCTGATTATAGTAAGATGCCTAGTTATGTTAATGCATATGAAGGTTGGGGTGGTATTTGGACTGATCCAAATAATATCAATAGAGAAAGTGTTACTTGGGAACAAGTTGAAGCCCAGATTAGAAAATGGCAAAATGCTGTTGTATCTTCTAAAACTAAATATAGTGGTTATATTGGTGCTCCTACTGCTAATGAATTTAAGAGTATATTTAAGAACGCTTTAGTTTCTCCATATGATTTCTGGCTTGGTAGTTCATCTGTTGTAAATACAGGTACTGTTAGAGTTTCACATGGCGATTCAACAACTATTAAGAGTTCATTCTTCGATGTTGCTGAAGCTAATAAAGTTTCCGTAAGATCAAGTTATGTTGGTGGACAATCTCAACTTAAAGGTTTAGCAGAACTTAAAAACTTATATATTTGTAGTGGTTCAGGTACTCAAAGTGATCCATATGTAGTAAGTGGTGATAAGTAATTATGCCAAAAAAGAGTAAATTAAATATTAATAAGAAAATAATAATAACTATAGCTGTATGCTTAGTTATTATTATTCCTATAATAGTCTATTTCTTATTTATTAATCCTAATACTAAGATAAATAAGAATAGTAATGAAGATAGTGAAGTAGTTGACCCTGATTTTGCTTGGGTACAAGAAAATGAAGATAATGAAGTGGATGGATTTGATTTTTATACATTCCAGGATACTTTATGGAAAGTTATTCAAACTGAATATAATCAATTAAAACCTTCTTTTGATGATCCACTTATAATTGTAGATCCATTTGCATCATCTCCTCAAACAGCATTAGTTTTATTTAATAGTGATATTGAAGAAAAGATTGAAGTAACTATTAAAGGTAAACATAATGATGATATAACAAGAACATTTGAGGCTACTAAAGATCATTATATACCTATTTATGGTTTATATGGTGGTTATGAAAATAAAGTTATTTTAAAGACTGAAAGTGGTAGGACTAAAGAATTAACAATTAAAATAGATGATACTTATTCTGAAGGTAATGTCGAAGTAGTTAAGAACAGCGGTACTAATGATAATGGTGAATTCTATTTTGGTACATCATCTCTTGGCGCCTCAACAATTGCCTATGATTCTTATGGTGAAGTTAGATGGTATTTAACACCTACTTATAGTAAGGGTATGACAATGCTTTCAAATGGTCATATTTTACTTGGTGCTTATTCAAATGGTCCTGATTCAGCTTCATCTGGTGGTGTTGTTGAACTTGATATGTTAGGTAGAATATATCATGAATATTATCTTGAAGGTGGATATCATCATGATGGCTATGAAATGCCTAATGGTAATTTATTATTACTTACATCTAATGATGGATATACATCAGGTGATGAAGTAGTTGAACTTGATAGAGAATCCGGTCAGGTAGTTAAAGATTTTGATTTATCAGATATTGTATCTAAGATAGATAGTAATATTACTAATTATCCAACTTGGTCTTGGATTAATTCAGTATATTATGATGCTAATAATAAGGCTTTAATATTATCTGTTAGAAATATGAATTCTATTGTATCTATTGATTATGATACTAGTAATATTAATTGGATATTAGGTGATGAAAAATATTGGGGTAGTGCATTTGATTCATATATCTTAAAGGGTGTAGGTAATAACTTTAGTTATACTTTAGGTAATCACTCTGTAAGTATGGATGAAAATGGTTATTTATCTGTATTTGATAATGGCTATAATGCATTTAGAGAAAGTACTCAGTCATGTGCAAGTTTAAAAAATAATGCATCATATGCTAAGATTTATAAGATTAATGCTAATGATAAGACAGCAGAACTTGTATGGTCTTATGGTGGACAAGAGTTATTCTCATATGCATTATCTAGTTTTAATTATACAAGTAGTGGTAATAAAGTAATTAATTCAGGATGGAATTTTACTGATGATGTTAATTATGATGATCCTAATTGTACTCAATTTAATAATTATTTATATGAATCATTTATTATTGAACTGGATAGTAATAATAATATAGTTAATGAATTACGTATTGATTCTTCTAAATTTGAAGTAGTTAAAGATGATATATATAATTTAGCTTCTAATAGTGTTAATAAGACTACTTTAGATGTTATACCTAATTATAGTGTTAGTGAGATAAAAGTATCTAATACACGTAATAATACTTATACAGAGTTAAGTCGTGAAGAAGCATTATCATATAAACAAAATAATAAAATGGATTATGCATTAGTTAATAATAATGGTTATGTTAGTGCTAACTTATCATTAAGTAGCGATCATGAAATATCATTTATATTTATAAGTGCTAGTGGTAAAGCTTATAAGTTCTTATATAGAGCTAAAGATTCATATACTACTACTGATGCTTATATTTATGATTTACCTAAAGGTAAATATCATGTTTATGTATTAGATAATGATACTATTTATGATTCACTTCAATATGTAAATGTACAATAAAAGAGAGATTTTATCTCTTTTTTTATGTTATATTATTTATGATAGGTGATTGATATGAATATATTTAAAAATATAAATAATAAAAGAGAATATTCACGTTTAATAGTATTTACGATATTATGTGTAATTATATTAATATCTTATATTATATTTATATCTACTAATAAAAATAATAATAATTCTATTAGTATACCTATTAATGAAGAATATTCGTTTTTAAATACTGATTCTATTAAGAAAATAGATAATATTAGTACTTATAATAATAGTTTATATGATGATTATTATAAAGATTATAATAGTAATAATTATTATTATGAAAATCCTAAAGTTATCGTTAATCCTTTTAATAATAATCCATTAAGTGCTTTAATTATGTTTAAGACAATAGATTTGTCTAAAGTATCATTAACATTAAATAATTTATATACTTATAATTATCCTGAAGATGTTAATCATATTATACCTTTATATTATTTAAATCAGGGTAGTAATAAAGTTATTTTAAATGTAGATGATAATACATATGAATTTAATATTAATATAGATTATATAGATAATAATAGTAGTGGTACTAAGTTATATGATGATAATAATAATTTAAAAGTATTACTTAATAATTATGATGATTATGTATTATTATCTAATAGTCATTTAT
>OMVK01000077.1 GCA_900314465.1 uncultured bacterium
CTTGGTTGATAATCAAAATCAAAGTCTTTTATTTCTTTTTCATAGGGAAAGGCAGGGGCTGTCGAGAAATTAAATAATTAATTTCTTAACAGTTCTTTTTATTTTGCTTTACACTTGGAAAAATTTCAGACTGTAAATCATCGGGTGTATTCCAACAATTTTTTTAAATTTATTATCATCTATTGAATAAAAATATCTTCTTATATTAACGCCTAAACACATTAGCATTATTTCACACGATACTTTATTTAATCCTCGTCTTCTTATTCTTTCATAATTCATATTTTGTTTTATTTGTCCAAATGTTCCCTCAACTTGTATACTGCGATTAATTCTTATTTCTATTCCTTTGGGACTAAGAAGATTATTTTTTGCTTCATCTTTAAGCAATTCATATTCTATTGATATTTCTTTTATTCTATAATCTTTATCTTTATTTTCTTCTTTCATAAATTCTTTGCATTTATATGAATAACTACAAGAATTACAACCATCAAATATTACAAATTTGCTATCTTTTATTTTGGGATGAGTGTTTGTTTTATAATCCTTTCCAATTTTTGAATTTAAACATATAACATCATTATTATCAACTTTAAATAATCTTGGATGTTTTCCAGTTGATTCTCCTTCCCACGATTGATACTTAACATAATTACCGATATTATGCTCTTTTATATATTGGTAATTTGTATATATTCCATATCCTGCATCAGCACATTCATTCTTTGGATAAAATCCATAATACATTTTAAATTTATCATTCATTGGTATAAATGTATAATGATCTGTTCTATCTTGAAATACTCCATACATTAATATTAATAGACTAGACACCATTACTTGTATATTATATCCTGCATGAAAATCATGACTTAATCTTGAATAATAATCTTCTTTTAATACCATTGCTGTTGCATCTTTATCTGTTTTAAAATATGAATTTCTATTTTCACCACAGATGTTTTCTTTTTCTTCATATTCTAAAAGTTTAGTTAAATATTGAAATCCTAACAAATAATTTTTTTCTTCTTTTGTTCTTCGACAACCAATTCCACTTGGTATATCATATATATTTACATTGTTTTGGTTAATATAATCGTTTAATATTTCATTAAATTCACTTGCTTTAATTTGTTTATTTTCTTCAAATACTATATTATAACCAATAATTATAATAAATTCTTTTATTTTTAAATCTAATTTTTGATGAAACTTTGCTGGTTTCCATACAAATTTATATTTATTGGCATTTGCTTCAAATTTTGTTCCATCATCATAAACATTATCTATATTTAAATTTAATTCTTTTATTATTTGTTTATTTATTAAAGTAAATATTTCATATTGATTAGGCAAGATATATTTATTTATAAAATTACCAATAGCTGAATGGTCTGGTATATTTCCTTCCATAATATAATGTGCTCTTATATCAAACATACACTTATCTTCAATGTCTCTTAATGTTCCTTTGAATTTTGCAAAACAATATACTATTGCTGCAAATAAATTATAGGGATTATATCCTTTTCTTCCTTTACACATTTCATCTTTTTGTTTTACACTTTTGATTATTTCAGCCACTCCAGATTTTTCTAATAAATTCATAAATTTATCAATTTTTTCATATTCCTTCAACATATCTAGTGAAGGGACTAGAAAAAATGACCTTTTTATAGTAAAATATTCCATGTGATACCAACTTTCTAGACAAAAGTATTGTATCACAAATTTGCCTTATTTGCTTAGCATTTAAGGCTTTTTATTTTTGAAATTAAAAAAAGAACTGTTAAGAAATTAATTATTTAATTTCTCGACAGCCCCTTTTTTTACACGAGTTTATCGGGATCTCGTCTCAAAAAACGAAATATTAAAGAAAGGAGGAGAAATATGGCAAGAGTAATTTATGATTCTAATAATAGAATTACAAAACATTATGGAAATAATGGCCATACAGGAGTTGATTTAGGTTATAGCTCTAATGAAGAATACAATAAGGTTTTTGCACATTCATCTGGAACAGTAGTGGCTGCTGTTGATGGATATGACACTATGCATGGAAGTACTAATATGCTTTCATATGGAAATTATATTGATATTGATCATGGAAATGGCTATAAAACTAGATATGCTCACTTATTAAAAAATTCTGTTCGAGTAAGTGTTGGACAATCAGTCAATGAAAATACCCAAATAGCTGTCATAGGAGAAACTGGAAATGCGTATGGAAGACATTTACATTTTGAAGTATTCCGTAATGGTGGAAGGATTAATCCTGAACCATACTTAACACAAGCGTTTGACGTCACCCCATCTACTACAACGTATCAATCGCATGATAGTCGGTATGGTTGGAATCCAAATGTAACAATTAATTCAAATGATTATGCAGGTAACTTTGGCTATAACATTGATGCCGTATATTTAGATACCTATAAAATGCGTGTTCATGACATGGTAAAAAATCAATGGTTGCCTTGGGTTCAAAATCGTAATGATTATGCAGGAAATATTGGTAATGCGATTGATGGTATTCAAATTGAAGGCGTAGCTTATCGTGCTCATATTAACGGTGGCGGTTGGTTAGATTGGGTTTATAAATCTGACGGAACGGCCGAAGGTTATGCAGGAATTTATGGAAGAGCAATTGATGCTATTCAAATTAAATCCATGTAGTGCATAAATTTCTTTTTTTAAAACAAAAATTGCCGAAAATTTTTCGGCTTTTTTTTAAGGCATATATCTTTATTAGAAGATGCCTTGAAAAGAAGCTGAAATAAAATGGCGATTTTAAAGAAAAAGAGTTAAATATATATATTTTATTTAAACAATTGTGACTTTTAAATTAATAGTTTATATTATATAATATAAAAGAAAGATAGGGTGATTTCTTTGAAGCGAAAAAGAAAAAAACAGAAAAAAATCATACTATTAGTATTGGTGTTTTTAGCTATAATAATGACTCCAGTAGGTCTAAAAATAATAAAAAGGTATAATCTATCTAAAAACATAAAAAAAGAACTTATTATAGACGTTGGAAGTGAATTAACAGTCAATGACTTTTTATATGATTATAATCCATCTGCTTGTACTGATGTAGATTTATCTTTTTTTAAAACAATTGGCGAGTATAATATAAATATCATTATTGATAATGAAAAATTTGTCAGTAAGTTAATCATTAAAGATTTAAAAGCACCAGAATTTGAGGTTCAGAATCTTAGTATATATATAGATGAAGAAATTCCAAAAGCAAGTGATTTTATTACCAAAATTAATGAGTATTCTAATTATACTATAAAAGATATATCTTGCGATAAAACAGTTGGCGAACATGATATAAATATTGTGGTTGTTGATGAATTTGGCAATGAGTCAAGTAAAAATGCTAAACTTTTTATTAAAGAAGACAAGGATGGCCCTATAATTTCAGGACTTACACCTATAATCTCTGAAATTGGTAATAGTATAAATTTAAAAGATGGGGTGTCATCTTATGATGAAAGATTTGGTGAAATGCCATTTGATATAGATGATTCCCAAGTTAATTATTCTAAAGCAGGAAAGTATAAAATTTATTATTATTCAGAGGATCCTCTAGGAAATAAAACATCGCAAGTTAGAGAAGTCACTGTAAAAGAAAAAGATATAACTTATTTGATTAATAATTTTCCAACGTATTCACAATATCCAAAATACCCAAACGGATGTGAAAGTATAGCACTATATAATTTATTACGATTTTATAATATAAATGTTACTCCTGATGATATTATTGAGAGATTAAAGAAAGGTGATAAACCTTATCTAGTAAATGGTACTCTTTTTGGAGGAAATCCAGAAATTGAATTCGTTGGAGATCCAAGAGATATTCATGGATATGGAGTATATCAAAAACCAATTATTGATGTGGCAAACTATTATAAAGCTGGGATAATCGATTATACAGGTAATTCCTTAAATAATGTTTTAGAATTGGTAAAAAAAAGTATTCCTGTTCAAGTATGGGTGTCTATTAATTTAAGAGATACAAAAGTTTGTACTTCATGGATTTATAAAGAAACTGGAGAAAGAATTCAATGGATTTGTGATTTGCATAGTGTTGTTATAGTTGGATATAATAGTAATGTGATTTATGTTTCTGATTCTTACACTGGTAAAATAGAGACTTATGCTAGGGTACAATTTGAAAAAATGTATAATCATTTTGGAAAAAGAGCCATATACTATTCTAAATAAAATAAATTTTGAGAGGAGAAAACTATGAAGAAAATAATAGGAATATTTATAAGCTTATTTATTATATTTTCAGGAATTATTATATATTTTTTTATACAAGATAATTCTATAAAAGAACATACGATCTCTAATCATTTAGATATAAATTCTTCGATTGTTCAAGATTTATATAATTTAATAAATCCAAGTAATGATGCAAATGTTTTAAAAGAGTTATATGAAAATTCTGGATTAACTGATAAATACATTTTAAATATTGGTATTACCAGTTATCTAAAGGAACATTCAAATGATGATAAATTAATAATACCAAAAGCAAACATTGAGAAAAGTATTTATTCTGTTCTAGGTTACAATGTGGCTTTTACTCATCAGGATGTGTATACATTAAATGACTATGGTTGCGGATATAATTATGACAAAGATACAGAACAGTATAAATTAATGGATGGCTGTGGTGGAAATCAATTTGAGTCTTTTCAACGTAAGATTGTAGATGCAATTGAAATGAATGATATAATTCAAATTACTGAGAAATCAATTTATATATATAATGATTGGAACGATTATTCTAGTAAAATATACATTTATAGCAATTACGATCAAAAAGATTTACTAGATTATATTGAAAAATCATCTTCTGATAATTATAATATAGAAATTAATAATTACATAGATAAAGCTAGTACATATATTTATACTTTTCACAAGCAAAATGGCAAGTACATATTTGATAGTTTAAAAAGAGTAAATTCATAAAAATATATAATATAAAGATATTGGACCATGGTTTAATATCTTTTTAATTAAGTTGTTAATGTAAATGACTGTTTTTTCACTAATGAAATATTAGTTTTGTTTCGATTACATTTATAGTAGCTGAATTTATTAAAAAATAAAAATAATCAAAAAAATTCCAACTAGATGTTGAAATTTTTTGTTTTTGCTTGCGTAAATAATTTTTTAAATGTAAATGTCAATCTTTTTTTGGACAAAAATGTCAATTTAAAAGTTGGACACTAA
>OMVK01000072.1 GCA_900314465.1 uncultured bacterium
ATAACAAACTATAATTTTTATCATTTTGTTATTGACTTATTATAGTTAGTCTCCTTTCTTTTATTTAATTTTCATCACTAACATTTACAAGTTCAAATAAATAAACTACTTGAAGTGACTCATCAGTTCTATGACAAGTTATTAATGTTAATGTTGTTGCATCAGCATTTCTTTTTATATTAATTGTACCAACCTTAGGTACATTATATTGTTCTTTATAAAGGTAATCATATACTTTACCATTATAAGTAACATAAGCATGTGCACCATCGCTTAATTTATATAAATTTCTAAAGAAACCAACTTTTGATGTACCATTATGTCCAGCAAGAATTAAATTACCATTCTTTACATCAGGCATAGTAGAACCACCAACTAGAATTATATTATAATTAAGTTTATTATATTCAGAATCAAGTGATGTAAATCCACGTTTAATATTAACACTAGGAACATCAAGATAACCAATATAGCCATTATTACTAACTTCTGTAGTAGTAACAACTTCATTAGCACTATCATTTTCATCGACATTTTTTACTTCTTCAGGAAGTACAACATTTTGCTCAAGTAACTCAATATTCTTTTCATTAAATACTTCAGACTTAATACTACCAAAATAATTATAAGTTAATAGAAATAGTCCTATAAATATGAAAAGAATACTAAGGATTATCTTAGCATTCTTTTGTAGTTTTATAGACATATACTACACCAGCTATTAATAGTGCTGCACCAATCATCATAATGATTGTTCCATTTGAACCAGTACTTGGAACAACAACTTTTTCAGTAGTACCTTTAGTTGTAGTAGTTGTTGCATTCGTAGTAGTTGGTACAGTTTTTGGAGTATTGTAGAATACTACCATAACACTATCTTGATAATCCCCTTTATTATCCTTAACTTGTAAAGTTCCATCGTCTGTAACACGGAAACTTATTGTTTCATTACTTAGAACGTAACCATCTGGCGCACTCTTTTCAGATAATGTATATTCTCCAGCACTTAATGTTAATTGATATACACTATCAGTTGATGTAAATTCTTTTACAACTTCACCTTTGCTATTCTTAATTACCATTACAGCACCACTTACATATTTATCTGTAACAGAATCTTTCTTAGCAAATGAAGTAACATCTTTTAATTCATTAATCATATTAATTTTATCAACTGCATAATATTTACCATTAACTTTTTCATATAATACACCATTAGCATCTACTACAAATGTAATTGTTGTAGAACTCTTTTTATATCCATCTGGTGCAATAGTTTCAGTTAATGTATATTCTCCAGGAGTTAATGTAATTTCATGAGTTTTATCAGTAGAAACCCAAGTTTCAACTACATTACCTTTGCTATCTTTAACAACTAAAGTAGCTCCAGGAACTTCTTTAGATTGAGTTATATCAGTCTTACTAATGTGGATTTTATATTTTTCTTCATAATTTTTAATAGTCATTGTTAAACTATCATTTAAAGCATTAGTTGTATTTTCAGTTTTACCATAAAGTAATCTTTGATGAGAACCATCAGCATAATAATAATATGCCTTTTGTTTAGTATAACTTGTATTAACTTTTAATGTGAAAGTTAACTTTTGTCCTTCAGGAATAGCACTTGTAGGAATCTTTACTACAACGGTATTATCTTTAGAACCTTTAACAATTTTTGTACCTTTTGGAACATTATCCATAGAGTAATTTAATTTGCCAACATTCTTAGATGAAATACTAATATCTGATGACACATAATAACCGTCTTGAATAGTATAAGTAACAGCTTTACTATCAATCATTAAGTATCCATCAATTTGTGCATATCTCTTAGCACCTTCAAGTAATGCAAGTATCTTTTTGCAAACATCTCTTGTTTCAGCAGTAACACCATTAGCATTATCATTTTGTGCAACTGTTATAATGTACTTTTTAACTTCTTGTTGTAAATTATTATTGTTATTATTTAAATAATCTTCATAGTAATATACAGCCATTTGAGTTATATAATAATCTTTTTTACTATCTCCAGTATTAGGAATATTATTTAAAATATAAACAAAACCATCATCTAATGTACCTTTTTTAGTATAGTTAACATTAGCATCAAATGTTTTTTCAAGATCTATACAATATAAATATGTACCATCTTTTGCTTTTTTTAATAATACTCTATAATCGCCATCAGTATTTTTTTCTGTCTTATAAGTGATATAATTGATAATTTCATAATTATCAGTTGTCATATTATTTGGTAATGTATTATCAGCTTTTACTACCAAAGTACCAAATAGAAAAGCTACAAATAACATGATGATTGTACTAAACTTAAATCTTTTCATAAACCTTTCCCCCTTGATTTGCATTATATTATAGCACTATACCAAATTGTTTGCAAATTCTATAATGCATATACTAGCTACAATCTCTATTATTAGAAATACTCAAACAAACCTTTCTTTCTAATTAGTTCCATATTATAGCACTACTTTTTACCATATGCAAATCAAAAAAAACTATTGCACATAACAAAATTATGTGTTATATTTTAGTAGTCAGTTGACAAACGGATCCTTAGCTCAGTTGGTTAGAGCATCCGGCTCATAACCGGGCGGTCCTAGGTTCGAGTCCTAGAGGATCCACCATTTTTTTTGCGGGTATGGCGAAATTGGCAGACGCGCTAGACTTAGGATCTAGTGGTTTATCCATGTGGGTTCAAGTCCCTCTACCCGCACCATATATCGACATTATAAATCAACTTTTAATAAGTTGGTTTTTTTATTAGTTAATAAGGAGGAAAAATGACTAATATAGATATATTTAATAAATGAATAAATTTTTTTGAAGAAAACTGTATTGATTACTATTATGAACACAGCAAAGAAGAAATAGAAAAAATAAAACAATAAGTATTACAAAATAACAAACTAAATAATGAGTATGATATATGTTATACAGTTAATCTAGTACTAAGTAAAATACTTAATAAATTTGATTCTCATACTAGATGCTATGTAAATAAATCAACAAATAAGCTTCAATATGAATTAAAATACTTAGATAACAAATTATATATAATTAATACAATAGATAAATATAAGGAATACTTATATGGTGAAATACTAAGTATTAATAATATAGGCATTAATGATATAAAAAATAGTATAAAAACTATAACAATACATTCTACTGATGAATATTTATACTCAAGATATGAAACAGTACTTATAGAACCTGATAGATTATTTTCTTATAATATATTAAAACCAACAAATAAATTAATTTATAAAATTAAACTAGATAATGGTGAAATAAAGGACTTAGTAATAAATCTTGATGATAATTATGAATATCCTAGTAATGATAGATTAATAAAAAATGGATATAAAGAAAATTTTTCTACTGAAATAATAGATAATAATTTAGTAATAACTATTAATGACTGTCATGCACCTGGTGAAGATCAATATATTTATACTAAAGATTTTCAAAGTTTTCAAAAAGAATTTATTGATAATTTATATCATAAAAATATTGAACCTAATTTAAATAAAAATATTATTATTGATGTTCGTGGTAATCTTTGCGGTGCATCGATATACATATATTATTTATTCAAATATTTTAAAGATAATAATATACCAATAATCATAATAACTGATAGAGATATCTTCTCTTCAGGATCATTTGCAATAATTTTTGCTAAATGGCTTAAATTAGATTATATGACTATTGGTGAAGGCATTGGTACTACTCTAAATCAGTTTGGCTCTTGCACAACAATGGAACTAAATAAAAACAATATTCATCTTAGATTATCAGCATCTAGAAAATACATGAAAATTGGTGATAGTTACAATAAAGAACAATTATTAAGTAAAAAATATGAATTAACTAATGAATTATATATACCAGATGTATATGTCATAAATTCAATTGATGACTATAAAAACAATTATGATCATATGTTAGATACTGCAATTAATTATCAAGAGATTAAAAAGAGATGATTTATTTCATCTCTTTCTTTTCTACATGATCAATAGCTTCTTTTATCTTATCTATACTATTTTGTAATTTATTTTCTTCATCTTTAGTTAATTTTAAGAATATTGTTTTACTAATACCTTTACTATCTACTACTGCTGGTTTACCAAAATAAACATTGTTCTTTTTATCATATACAGATAGTGGAATAACAGCATGTTCATTATCTAAAATAGCATTAGTTATTCTAACTAAAGCCATACCAATACCATAATAAGTAGCACCTTTTTTATTAATAATTTCATAAGCTTGATTTTTAACACTATCTTCTATTTCTTCAAGTTCACTATCTTTAATAAATGCTTTAATATTTTGCATGCCAATATTTGCATTAGACCAAGGAACAAACTCTGAATCCCCATGTTCACCAATAACATAAGCTTCAATATTTTTAGGACTTATACATAATTTTTTACCAATTATTTCTGTAAGTCTTGCACTATCAAGTGATGTACCAGAACCAATTACTCTATTTGCAGGTAATTTAGAATATTTCCAAGTTAAATATGTCATAACATCAAGAGGATTAGTTGCAACCAAGAATATTCCGTTAAAACCACTTTTCATAACTTCACTAATAATAGATTTAAAAATAGATGCATTTTTATCTATTAAATCCATTCTTGTTTCTCCTGGTTTTTGATTAGCACCGGCTGCAATCACAACAATATTAGCATCTCTACAATCACTATATTCACCAATATTAATACTAATCTTAGATGGTGCATAAGGAAGACAACTATTCAAATCAAGTACTTCCCCTTCAATCTTATCTTTATTTAAATCAATTAAGCATAATTTATTAACACTAGTTCTTTGATTTAATAAAGCATAAGCATAACTCATACCAACATTACCACAACCAATAATAACTACTTTCTTTAATATATCATTCATACTATCACCAATACTATTATATATTTATTTATGATTATAATAAATAAAAAAGAATGATTACTCATTCTTAAAACTTAATTAAATTATCTTTTTCAAGTAAACTACGTAAATGTAAAAATTCTAATGCTGACGGATAAACATACTTAACATTATTATCTTCATCATATGTTACTTTTAAGAAACCAACATTTTTATCATCTCTTACAAGTACTTGAAAAATATTATTATTATAACTTATTTTAAAAGTCTTTCTATAAACATGTTTCATAACCAATACCCTCTTTGTTTGGTTATATATACTAACATATTTATATATTCTAGTCAAAAAACTATTTTTCTCTAAAAGTTAATTTTTTTAAGTGATTAGCATTATCAAAAGTAAATTCTACTTTAACAAAACTAAGCGTATTATCATATTCGATAACTGATGGATCACTATTAACTTCACGATTAACACTATCAACAATATGAACTCCATTTTCATATTTATCATATACGAGCATATCACATAATATAACTGTATTACCATCTTTATTATCTACAGATATCGTCTTTAAATCCATATAATCACTACTCATAATATTTTTATTATATGTAGTAGTCATGGTATCCCCATTTACACTAAGTTCAACACCAATTTTGTTAACATCAAATGATTCGTTATATATATTTTGAAAATAACTTTCAAAAGCACTATAACTACATGTTAAAGTATTATCATTTATTGTTTTAACAAAATTATTATCATTTGCTATTAAACCAATAACAAAATTGAACTTATTATCATAATTGTTTAATACATTAGTATTATATTCAATATTAGTAAGTATATTACCATCATTAGTTATATCTAATAAATACATTACTGGTATAACATAATTTTTCATTTTATTATTATAATCTATCATAGTATTAACATCTAAATTAGATTCATTAGTAGTCTTAACATTAAAAATAGTTGTTGTAGTAGTAGTTATTAATCCTTCACTTATCTTATTATTATTATTTGTTTTATCATTACCACCAAGTGCATTACTAATAAATACATATGAAGCAATTGCTGCTATAATAGCTATAAATAAAAATATAAAAATTAATAAATAACTAGTATTTTCTTCAGCATCTCTACTTGCCATATAACTCACCTATTCTAATTATCTAATATATAACAATTTTCTTCAATTAGTATTAAAAAAATTTTACAAAAAAAACTAACTATTATTAGTTAGTTATTTATTATTATGATTATCCATAGCTGAAAATAAGTTAATCATAAATTTATCTTTAGCTTCATGTTCTTTAGAAATCATAACACCCTTATAAGTATTAAGTTCTGCAACATGTCCTTCAAGTAAAATATCACGAGGTTCAAGTGTTTCAAGCATAACTACATTTTGATCTTTATAAACCATATATTTTAATTTTACTTCACCATGAACTTGTGTAAATAATAAATCACTTGGAAGTTTAAGTTCATAAGTTTCTGTATTCTTATCTGAATCAGTTGATATAAGTTCGCCTAAAAATTTACCACTTCTTAAAGAAGGATAATATTCAAAATTTAATTTCTTATAAGCTAGCATATTATACTTTTTAAGTGCTCTTTCTAGCTTCTTATATTCATTTTCATCAACGTAATCAAGAATATACCCTTTCATAAAATTTCCCCCTTAATTTCCTAAATACACATAAATTATAACAAAAACTATGATTTACGTCAAATTTAAGGCAAAACTCTTTCTTTTATAATAAGTTATTTTAAAGTATTTGATAAGTATAATTTATAATATTTTACATTTATATACAAAAAAATTTAGAACTAGTCTAAATTTTTATTCTTGAATATCACTATCATCATTAGATATATTTGCACTATCCATTTTAACTAAGACCTCACGTGGCTTAGAACCATTTTGTGGACCGATTATTCCACGAGATTCAAGTAAATCGATAACTCTAGCTGCACGATTATAACCAAGTCTGAATCTTCTTTGAATTAATGATGCACTAATTTTACCATTTTGAATAGCAAAATCTACTATTTCATTATAAAGTGGATCTTCATAATCATCTTCACCATTACCAGATCCTGATGAACTACCAGAAATACTTCCATCATCTTCCGTTTCACTAGATTTTAAATATGATTCATCATATTGAGGACTTTGTTGACTTGATACATAGCTGATAACTTTTTCAATTTCTTCATCACTTATAAAATTACCTTGAATACGTGTTGGGTTATTTTGTCCCATTGGTTTAAATAACATATCACCTTTACCAAGTAACTTCTCAGCACCACCCATATCAAGAATAGTACGTGAATCTATCTGAGATGCAACAGCAAAAGCAATACGTGATGGAATATTTGCTTTAACAACACCAGTAATAACATCAGTTGAAGGTCTCTGTGTTGCAACAATTAAATGAATACCTGCAGCTCTTGCCATTTGTGTAATACGCATGATTGAGTTTTCTACTTCTTTAGAAGCAACAAGCATTAAATCTGCAAGTTCATCAATAATAACAAGAATATAAGGCATTAATTGAAGTGATGTATCTTCAGGATTTTCTTTTATTCTTTCTGCTATTAAATCATTAAATCCACCAATATTTTTAACTTTTTCATCGGCAAATACTTTATATCTTCTCTCCATCTCTTTAACAATATTTTGAAGTGCAACTGATGCTTGTTTAGGATCTGTTACAACTGGACATAATAAATGTGGAACTCCATTATAATTTGAAAGTTCAACTTTCTTTGGATCTATTAACATAATCTTAACTTCATCAGGTCTTTTTGTTATTAAAATAGATGCAATAAATGAGTTAACACAAACAGATTTACCAGAACCAGTAGAACCAGCAATTAATAAGTGTGGCATCTTAGATAAATCAGTAATACAGTTTTCACCATTAATATCTTTACCTAAAGATACAGGTAATTTCATTTTAGCCATATCTTTTAATCTACTTTGTAAAACTTCTCTAATAGGTACACCAGTTGGATCTGGATTAGGTATTTCAATACCAACAGTACTTTTACCAGGAATTGGTGCTTCAATACGTACATCTTTAGCAGCAAGTGCTAGTGCAATTTCTTTTGAAATAGATGTAATCTTAGCTACACGAGTACCAGATTTTACTCGAACTTCAAACTGAGTAACTGTAGGTCCTTCATGATAATCACAAACTTCACCACTAATTTGAAAATCAGCAAGAACTTGTTTTAAAGCAGCAGATGTATTCTTAATAAAAGCATCATTTTTAGCATTAGATTTTTTTCTTAATGGATCAAGTACTTGATCTAATTTAGGTAATTCATAATTAGTATTAATATTAATCAATGGAACCGATTCAACAGGTTTATTCTCAATAACTTCTTTATCTTCAATATTACTATTAGTTTCTTCAGGTTCTTTATTAAGATTTTTTAAATCATCAACTGAATGAATAATAATTTTATTATCTTCATTATTATCATTTATAACCTCTTCAGGTTCTTTATTAATCTTATCTTTCTCTTCTTTTTCTCTTAATTTTTCTTCTTTAACTCTTTCTAAATGTTCTTCTTTTCTCTTTTTAGTTTCTTCACTTAATTCTTTGGAAGCTTCCTTAGCATTTTCTCTAATAGCATCAATCATAGCCCCAAAATCAATATTAAATAATAATATACAACCTGTAAGTAATAAGACAACAATAATAATATAAGCACCTACTTTAGATAATAATTTAACTAAAATAAATGAGAAAAATAAACCAATAATTCCCCCACCAGTTTGTGATAAATTAGTATATGTTGAATCACTTATAACATTTAAAAATAACTCAGTAAATTTAGATGCATTATCAGATAAAGCAATATTACTATTAATAAAATTAATATGAGCATAAGTAAGTATAGCAATTAATATTAAATATATACCAATAGCTTTAATATCAATAAAATTAGGTACTTTTCTAGTAAATAACATTAAAGAGCCTTCAATTATCATAATAAAATCAAATATATAATATAGATTACCAAATAAATATATACCAATATCTTTAATATACATACCAACTGGACCTAAAACAAATAAACCAATGATACCAATTAAGATAAATATTAATCCTGTTATTTCTACAGAAAATTTAGAATTAACAGGTGCACTAGATTTTTTTCTTCTTGCCATATTACCACCTATAAACATTATACACTTTTTATGTGAACATTTGTATAATTAATACACATAATAAACGTAAAAAAGAAGAGTATTATTTAACTCTTCTCTTAACATATGCTTTAGGTGCATTTTTTCTATCAGCTTGATATTCTCTACTATCAACAACTTTATTTACATCTTCTTTAATATGATTAATTTGCATATTATTCTTTTTAGCATATATAAAATATTCAACTAAATTTTTTTCTCTAAGCAAATCATGTTCATAACGTCTCACAGATATATACATATCTATATTATTTTTTTCATCAAGTATTAAATCTTTATATGGATTTTTACTAGATTTATAATCAGTCTTTGGCAATTCATAAATAATAATTTTCTTAGTTTCTTCATAGCCTTTTTCATCAACTAATTTAGAAAACTCATTAAAATCAATAACAACATTTACATAATAATGTTGAGCAAGTACTGATATTTGATTATATAACAATACTTTATCCAATTTATTATTAATTTTATTTAAATTATTTGTTAAATCATTAATATTATTATTTACATATTTATGATAGTTTTTAACTTCTTCATTAAAATTATCACATAATATTTTACATTTATAAGCATCTATATGATAATCAGTATTATTGCTTTGATTTATATCTTCTACCATCTTCATTACATCATCAATACCAATATTAAATTTAACAAATGGTTCATGATACTCATATAATTTTTTTATAATAGAATTTTCATCTATAATATTAATCTCTATCTATTATTTAGTTTCTTTTGGTTTAATTACTTTTATACCACCCATATATGGTTGTAAGACTTTAGGTACTTTAATTGAACCATCTTTTTGATAGTTATTTTCAACTACAGCAATTAGTCCCCTAGGTGATGCTACTACTGTATTATTTAATGTATGTAAATAATATGTTCCTTTTTCATTCTTAGAACGTATTCCAAGTCTTCTTGCTTGGGCATCAGTTAAGTTAGAGCATGATCCTACTTCAAAATACTTTTTTTGTCTTGGTGACCAAGCTTCAACATCACATGATTCATATTTTAAATCCGCTAAATCTCCAGAACAACATGCAAGTTGTCTTACAGGTACATCAAGTGATCTAAAATATTTAACTGTAAGTTTCCACATTTTTTCATACCATTTTTCTGAATCTTTTGGTTCACAAATAACAATCATTTCTTCTTTTTCAAATTGGTGAACACGATAAACTCCACGTTCTTCAAGTCCATGTGATCCACCCTCTTTTCTAAAGCATGGTGAATAACTAGTTAATGTTAATGGTAATTTATTTTGATCAATTATTTGATCTTTATATCTACCTATCATTGAATGTTCTGATGTGCCAATTAAATATAAATCTTCTCCTTCAATCTTATACATCATGGCATCCATTTCTTCAAATGACATAACACCATCAACAACAGCCTTATGAATCATAAATGGTGGAATACAATAAGTAAAACCATTATTTATCATAAAATCTCTTGCATAAGCAAGCATAGCTTCATGTAATCTTGCAATATCTCCAGTTAAATAATAGAAGCCTTCACCAGAAGTTCTTCCAGCACTTTCTTTATCAAGACCATCAACACTCTCAAGTATATCAGCATGATAAGGTATTTCATAATCAGGAACTTTAGGTTCACCAAATCTCTTTAATTCAACATTATGAGTATCATCCGGACCAATAGGTACACGATCACTAATAATATTAGGAATCATCATCATTTTCTTTCTAATATCTTCATTTAACTCATTAACTTTATCTTCAAGTTCACTAATTTCCTCAGTAGATTTCTTAATACTCTCTTTAATCTTATTAGCTTCATCAGTCTTTTTTTCTTTCATTAAACTACCTATACTCTTAGATAATTTATTCTTTTCAGCTTTCATATTTTCTACTTTAGTTTTAAGTTCTCTTACTTTAATATCCTCATCATATACTTCATCTACTAAAGGTAACTTCTTATCTTGAAATTTCTTTTTGATATTTTCTTTAACTAAATCTTTATTTTCTCTTATTAAATTAATATCTATCATAAATATCCTCTTTCTAATAAAAAAAGAATGATACCTAAGGAGTCTATTACTAGACGGTACCATCCTTTATTTAACTTAATTCATCTTAACGCGAATACACGAGTATTATTATACTAACTATTAGGTAGATTCATATATTAATTAATATTATTTTCCATCAACCAATAACTTTCTATTAATAATTTAATATATTACTAGTCCTAAATCATCGCTTTAATACCTAAATACTATTACATTTTAAATATCTTGTCAATTATTTTTATTATTCTTATAATCTTCAATTATTTTTTTAATAGCACGATATGGTAATGTTGCACATGTTCTTCTGTTTCCTTGTTTATAAGTTTCATCAAATGCAAGTGCTTCTTCAAAATGTTCATCAATATATGGTTTTTCATATATCATATTAGTAAAATTATCTATATATTTAGAAGCATCTTCTAAGTTCATACCTATCATATTCTTAATCATAATAGATGTTGATGCAGTAGATATCGCACAAGCTTCACCAGTAAATTTAATATCTTTAATTATATTATCTTCAATATCTACATAAACATTTATATTATCTATACAAGAATCATTACTACTATTTTCCATTATATAATTACCAGTTGGTTCCTTATCAACTTTATTATATGGATTAGAATAATTTTCTGTTAATATTTCTCTTTTAGTTTCAATATCCATTAGATAATCATCTCTTTTCTTATCTTATCATAATCACTTAATAAATCACATAATTTATCTATTTCTTCTATTGTATTATAAAAATATAAAGATACTCTTACTGTTTGTGTTACATTAGTTTCATATTTAAGTATCTTAGCACAATGATTACCTGTTCTAACACATATATGATATTTATTTAAATAATAACCTACATCTTGTGAGAAGATATTATCTATATTAAAAGATACAATACCTGAATCATTTATATTATTTAATAATTTAATATATTTATATTCTTTTAATCTTTTAACTAAGTGAGTCTTTAACATACATTCATGTTCATGTATTTTATCCATGCCAATAGAACTTAAGTATTTAACTGCACTATTTAAACCAATGATACCAGCGATATTTGGTGTTCCCGCTTCATATCTAATTGGTGCATCTTTTAAACATATATCACTTGGTGAATCAAATGATTCATTCATTCCTCCACCTAATCTTACAGGTTTTAATTTATCTTCTAAAGATTCTTTAATATATAAAACTCCAATACCAGTTGGCCCACACATTTTATGTCCAGAAAAGCATAAGAAATCAACATCACTATCTTTAACATCACATTTCATATGAGGAACACTTTGAGCACCATCTTCAAGTACCAAGATATTATTCTTATGAGCAAGTATACATATTTCTTTGATAGGTCTTACATCCCCAATAACATTAGTAATACCTGCAAGTGATATAACTTTAGTATTCTTAGTAATACTCTTTTTAACATTATCTAAAGTAACATGATAATTACTATCTAAAGGAATATAACTAACTTTAATATGTATATCATTAACTAAATTAAACCATGGAAGTACATTAGATGCATGTTCTGCATAAGTAATTAATACTTCATCCCCTTCATGTAAATAACTCTTCATAAAACCATCAACAACAAAATTAATCGAATCAGTAGTGCCACTAGTAAATATTATTTCATTACTCTTAGCATTAATAAATTTAGCTACATTCTCTCTTGCTTCATTATATATTTCATCAGCTTTAAAACTTAAATCATATTCACCACGATGAACATTAACAGAATAATTATTATAATAATCATCAATACTATCAATAACACATTTAGGTTTTAAAGTAGTAGCACCATTATCAAAATAAATAATATCTTTATTATTAACTAATAATGAAAAATCACTTCTATTCATTAATATCACTTCTTATTCTTTTAATAAATTCTTTATCTTCATATATACCATACAAATAACCATTTTCAATTAATTCTTCAGCACTAGCTCTATTTATACCTTTAGATTCTAAATAAAATATAATATTCTCATCTATCTTACTAATCGCAGTCTTATGATTAGCAATAACATTCAAATTACTAACATGTAACATAGGTGATATAAAACAAGAACCATGTATAGTTAATACTTTAATATCTTCATTAACTATATTATTTTCACCACCACTAGGTAATATACCATCAACATTCATCGAAACCATTCCATTAGATACTCCATGAATATATACATTATTAATATTATTATTACCTAAAAAATTAACTTTATAATTAATATTATAATTATCACTTATTCTAAAAGTATGATACATATTAAATATACTATTATTATCTTGAATAATATTATAATCTATATCATTTTTAGTCTCATTAAAATCATTTATTATTAAATTACTATTATCTTTTAAATGAATATTTAATTTAATATCTGAATCAGGATTAATAATATTTATCTTAGAATTACCTAATACATCTATATTAACTGAATCATTTATATCTATAGATTTATTATTTAGTCTCATTTTCTTCACCTTTAAATCCAGATACTTCAATTTTCTTAGCTAAACTATAGTCCCCTGTTTCTACAATATGTTTATCCATTAATATATTAACTTTATTAGGTTTAATATATTCAAGTATATTAGTATGATGTGTTACTATTAAGCAAGATCTTTTTTTATCTTCATTTAAATATTTAGTTAACGCTAGAGATAATTCTCTTAAGTTATCTACATCAAGTCCAGAATCTAGTTCATCTAACATAATAAAATCAGGTTTTAACATATATAAATGTAATATTTCATTCTTTTTTCTCTCTCCACCAGACATACCTACATTAACATCACGATGAATAAATGACTTAGGTATATCAAGTTCATCACATATGCCAGTTAATTCTTTATCAAATTTAAATATATTAATTCTTTCATTAGTTTTCTCTTCTACTGCACTTCTAAGTAAATCAGCATTAGTAACACCTTCTACTTCGATAGGATTTTGATTAACTAAATATATACCTTTTTTTGATCTAGTTACTACATCCATCTTAAGTAAATCTTCATTATTATAAGTAATACTACCTGATTCAACAATATAATTAGGATCTCCCATAATAACTTTACAAATAGTAGATTTACCAACACCATTAGGACCCATTAAAGCAACTACTTCAGAATCCTTAATTTCCATATTAAAATCTTTTAATATAATTTTATTATTAACACTTACAGTTAAATTATCTATTTTAAGCATATTATCCCTCTTTTTAACATTACTAGTTTAACATATATTATTATAAAAAAGAATAAAAGTATATAATCTATTTTCTAACTAATTTATAACTAATATCTATATCTTTATCCGTCTTTTTATTAGTTATTTTAAATGAATCTATTTGTCTATAGCATAAATAGTCTAAAAAATGCATAAGCTTTGGTGTATTATTAGCCATTTTAACAATACCACCATTATAAAATAAATATGAATTGTCATCTAATTTTTCAACACCACGACAATGTCTTGGAAATATATCTTTTGCAGGTGTTACTATACCACCATCACTAGGTAACCAAATATGTTCTAAAAAAGCTGGTAAACACCCATTATGATAGTGTCCACCAAGTACTAAATCATAATCACTTACATATTTACGATTACTTATAACTTTTAATGGTTCTGGTGAATGCATAAGCATAATATCATACTTATCTTTAGGTATATCTTTATATAAATATGTTTTATCTTTAATATCATCACTAAAAGTATTCATATCTCTATTATGATATATATGATATTTATCAAAATAACCCATAATAAATATATTATCATCAGTATAAGTATCATCAATTAACATATGTATATTATTTAGATTATTTATTTGATCAAAATAATTAGTATTAAAATCTTCTTGATGTTTCATATATTTATAATAATGAATATAATCATGATTACCAATAACTATAAATACTTTAGTAATCTTAGAAAGTTCTTTTAGAAATGTAAATACTTTTATTCTATTATCTATATTATCTATTATTTCCGGAGAATCTATTAAATCACCTAATATACATATATAATCTGGATGTTCATTATTAACAGTATTTATAATAAAATCAAGTTTACTCATTTTAGTATTATTACATATATGAATATCACTTAAGCTAATAATATTAATATCTTTAGTTATTTTATTATTATATATATTACTATTTCTTACTTCGATAATATCACTAGGTAATTTCATATTTAGTACTCCCAAAAACATATACAATTATACAAAAAATAAATAATTATGTAAAATTAAATCACAAAAAAAGAAGCGTAAGCTTCTTAAATAGATGAGAATGTTTGTAATATTGCAAGTAGTAAAAGTGCCATAACACCTGCACCTGTAAATACAAGCATTTGCATAGTTTTAGATTCCATTTTATCAAGTCTTTCTTTATAACGTGCTTCTCTTGCTTTTTGTTGTAAAGACGATACGTTACGTGAGAAAGTAAGTAATTGTTCTTGTTTTCTTTCCTGTCTACCTAAACCTAAACGATATAAAAGTCTCATCATTCTCATTGAATCTCTAACTGGATATTCTTTGGCAAAATCCATATAAGGTTGAATTGTAGAATCACCAGCATTAATCTTTTCAATTAACTCTTTTAAACCATCACGGAATATCTCAGGTGCATCACCAATTGATTTACCAATGGCAACTGGTACAGTATAGTGTTGAATTAAAATTTCCAAGTTCTTAAGATAATAAGGTAATTGAGTATCAATTATATGTAAATGTGTCTTATAAAATTGTTTTAATTGAAAATATGGTAATTTAAACATACCAAAAAATATGGCAAATAATAGAAGAAACATGGCTCCATTAAGTTTATTAATGAATAAAATACCCATTGCAACAGTAACTAATAAAGCATTCTTAAGACGTGAATTAAATACCCTATCTATATCGACTGAATCACCATAACGAGCTTTACATAAGAATTCAAAGTCATCTTCTTTTAATCTTTTAAAATAAGTTGCATTATCATCAACAAACTTATTAATATTAAATCCACCAATATACTGCATTACACCAAGTATAATAACGGCTAATAATAATATTTCAAAATAAACTCCTTCAAACATAACTATTCAACTCCTGTATCCTCATTATAGAATTTCTCACCACTTACTAAGAAATATGAATTAATTATAATAATTGCATGTAGTAATAACTTAACATACCATTGAGATATCATAACTTTGTAAGTATCAACATTAATTAAGAATTGAACTAAAATAGCTAAGAAGTAAAGAGCAACACCAAAACCTATAAATTTAGTATGTGATGTTTGTCTATCCATTTTATCACGATATACACCTTCAACAAGGTTATCAATATCAAGCATCATATTTTCAAGAGATTCACCAGAGTCTTTTGCACCCTCTTTAGTTATTTGTAAGAAAAGTTGATGCATATTTTTAACCATATAATATGGATATTTACCATTAAACCATTCAACAGCATCATCAGTAGTACCATTAGCATAAGACATATCAATAACTTTAGAAATATCAGATAAAATTGGATCTTCTAGAATACCTGAATCTCTAACACCCTCAAGTGCTTTAACGAAAGATTGAGTAGTATTAAATTCATTGATAACATTGGTACAATAAGTTTGTACTTGTTCAAATATAAATTCTGAATAAAGTTTTTTATTCCTTAAATAAGCAAGATATGGAATAAACATTACTGCTACTACAAAATATATAATTGCTCTAACAATAGAATAGAAATAGAAATAACCTATAACAGCAAATAAACCACCTATTAATATAACTTGTGTAGCATATTGTTTAGGTGTATAACTTGTTCCCATTTCTTTACTTTTTTCAGCTACTTCTTGAAAACTATAAGGAGCATATTTGTTATATACATTTTTAACAGAATCCGCTATAAACTTATAAACATTACCACCATTTTGCATTCGATATGTCATTACAAATATAGCAATGAATAATAATATACCTAATTCCATATTATCAATTCCTTTCTATCCTCCAATATTACCAGTAATATTACTATTAATTATATTTGGATTAATAATACCGGGTGTATTTGGCATGCCATAATTAACATTTGTTTTTGGACTAACTTGAGCATTTTGGACATAATTTTGATTTGGATAAACTTTCTGAACAGGCATTTGAACATATCCTGTATTTTGCGTTACATTCATACTTTGATTAGCCATCACTACTGGTTTAACTTGAGTATTAATAGTATTAACATTAGCACTTTGAGTACTTCCAGCAACTACTGTTCCACTAGTATTATTTGCAGCATTAATTGCTTGTGCAGTAAGTGAATTAGGATTTAACTTAACTGTACTTGCTTCTTTTTTAGCAGTATTAATTTGCTCTTGAGTAGCACTTACAATTGTATTATCTCCATTCATATTAAATGGGTCTTCTTTACTATTAGAGACTGTAGGTTTGTTTTCTACACTTTCATCAATTTTTTCTGCTTCTTCAGGTGTAATACCAGCATTTGGATCATGTTTAATATGATGTGCATCATCATATTTATTACGTTCTTCTAGTGAATTTTCTTTCTTTTCTTTTTCACCATGTAAACCAAAAGTATCTTCAGGTAAGAATACATTACTTATTGAAAGATAATCAAGTAAATGTTTAGTTGGATTATGAATTGTTATCGTACCATCCATACTCTTACTATAAATTTCATTAGAACATGCTTTATTAGTTTCATCATCTACATAAAATTCACATACTTGTAATATTTCACGCTGGAATCTATTTAATCTCTTACTAAAATAACCTTTAACATATATACCTATTTGTATATATCTATGGAATGTTGTTAAGAACTGATTAACATCCTGACTTGTTTCAAGTAGTGAATATAAACGTAAAGGTATATTAGATGCTCTATCGGCATGTATTGTTGATAGTAAATGGTGTCCAGAAGAAATAGAGTTACGAACAGCTAAAACAGCTTCAGCAGAACGAACCTCAGCAAGTATAATCCATATTGGGTTTTGTCTCATGCAGGCTACTAGTGCTTCAGTGTATGATGCTATATTATTAGTTTTCATAGCAACAATATCACGTTCTGGGAATATCTTATCTAAGTGAAGTTCTAGTGTATCCTCAATAGTTATAATTTTTTCATCATATTTAGTTTTAGAAGCTAAATACTTAACAAGTTCAGTTTTACCAGAACCAGTTTCACCAGCTACTAGAATATTAGCATGACCTTCAACACACTTAATAAGAAAATCATGTAATTGTTCAGTAATATATTGTTCATCTATTAATTTATCTTTATTAAGTCTTATCTTAGCAGGTGTTTTACGAACAAGAACAGCTATACCATTAGTTGCAATTGAATCATGTACGAAATTCATACGTAATTCAGCAGATTCAGCATCTAGGAATGGATGTGCCATATTAAATGTTTTACCCATAACGTTAGAACACTGGAATGCAAGTTTTTCCATGAAGGCATTATTAATCTCAGGTCTTTTAACTTGATAGACACCTTTAGAAAGGGTTTTAAGCCATAATTGTCCACCATTAGAATAAGAAATATCTGTTACGTCATCATCATCAAGAAATTCTTGTAATGGACCAAAGTCCATTTGATCAAATATTGAATTAAGCATAAATGACCACTACCCTTTCTTATATTATATTTTATTGATCAATATTTTGTGTTTTTTCTAAAATAAACTCTTGTACAGCACTACTTACAATTTCTGTATTACCAGGGTTTGCAGAATAACCAGCATTTCTTGGTACAGGAATTATTTTTATGCCACTTTTAATTTTTTCAGCCTTTTTAAGTAATTCATAATATTCAATAGGAACAGCAAATGTCATAGTAGCAGGTTTTACTTCAGTTGCACTTTCATCAACTTCAGTAAATACATCTTGTCCCTTAGAATCTTTTACAGATAATACTTGAATACTCTTAATAAATTTTTCATAAATAATAGCTTTATCACCACTTGTTGTAGTATTTTGATCATCATCAGCTTTAAAATATAAATCAATAAAGTTTCCTGGCATAATTGAATTACCATAAGTTAAATGGAAATCAACATCAAGTGAATAAATTGTATAGCCATCAGGTAAATCAGTATAATCTGTTTTATCTTGTTCTGATTCTGATGCAATAGCATCTTCATAAAAGAAACTACCTTCTGGTATTTGATAACCAGATGCAACATATTTACCAATAATCTTATTTCTATTTTGAATTAAACCATTACCGGATGCAGCAATAAAGTTACCAGTAATTTGTACAGTATTAACAAGATCTTTGGTAATTTCTTCTTTAGCATTAATAGTAGAAGTAGCATATGGTACATTAACTGGACTTATTGCTCTTTCTACCATGTAATTATATACAAAATAAATAATAATAATTAAAATAATAACTAATATAAAAGTTAAAGTATTAGGATTACTAAAGAATCTCTTAACATTAGTTTTTAAACTATCCATATCCATAATAACATCACCATCCTAATCAAAAGATTCTAGTCTTTCTTCAATTATGCTACGTAAGTATTCAGAAGAAACTTCTGTAGAACCAGCTGATGCAGTATAATTAGCATTTCTTATTAATGGTTCAAGTGTAATATCATCATCCATAAAATCAACTGCTTTCAATAATTTATACAAGTCATCTTCAACAGCAAACAATAATTCATATGGTTTACCATTAGCAGAACCACTCTTAGTAATATTATTACCTTTACTATCTTTAACAGCAAGAACTCTAATACTTTTAACTAAACAACCAAATACTACTAAACTATTACTACCTGTTTCATCTTTAGTAGTAGTACTCATATATATATCAATATAATCTCCCGCTCTTATTGAGTTATATGCAGTAGTCTTTTGTGATACATCTAGTGAATAAATAGTATATCCATCTTGAATGTTTGAAAATGCATAATCTGGCATTTCATCAGCATCCATTAATTGTGATTTATAAAATAAACTACCAGCAGGAATGCTTGTTTTATATGAAACATATTTACCTACAACATCTGATGAATTTGCTACAAGTGTTGTTGTACTATTTACATAATCTCCTGATATTTTAATTGTACCAATCATATCAGCAGTAATTGCTGTACGAGATGGTATAGCTTGTTTTGCATATGGAACAGATTTAGGTGAAATTGCCGCACTAACACGAATATTATAACCAACAATTAAAACCGCTATACAAGCAATAAGACCTAATACTGTTACCGTATTTTTATTTCCAATAAATCTCTTTAAGTTACCACCAGCTGAATGTCTAGACCCCATTTTAGCCATATTATTATTCCTCCTATAGTATTGCTAACCAATACCCTACTCTAAAAGAGTATAACACATTAATAATTTATTTAAAATAATAAATATGATAAAATATACACAAGAAAGTTAAGTGATATCTATGAATAAAAATGATAATGATAATAAATTGCTTAATTTACATTCATCTAGCTTATTTATGTCAATAATAACCTTTTTAATATTATATATTATATCTACTATTGGTTATGGTTTAACATATTCAATTACCAATAATGTAAACTTATTATATATATCAAAATATTTAATAATAATATTATTGATATTATTTAAAGATTATAAAAATATAATGAATAGTATTAAAAATATAAAAAAAGATAGTAAAAAAGATATAAAACAAATTATATTTATTACAATATTATTATTAGTATTAGAATTTATAAGTAATTATATAATAATAAAAATAGTAGGTCATAATCCTAATAATAATAATAATCTTATAAAAGTATTAAATAAAGGTAATAAAATATTAATGATATTTAATTTATTAATAACAGGACCTATTGGTGAAAGTTTTTTATTTATATATCCATTTAATGATGTAAAGAATAAGAAATTAGCTTATATAATATATTCAATATTATTTGCAATAGCTCATATGACATCATCAAACAATTTAATAGATTTATTATTTATTATTCCTTATATGTTTATGTCTTTTGCTTTTGGTTATAGTTTTTATAAGACAAATAATATATTTATGTCAATTATAGTTCACTCTTTAAATAACTTAGTTGCACTTATGTTATTATTTATAATGTAGGTGGATTATGAAAGAGAAAGAAGAAAAAGGTACACATATGATATTAAAAACGATAGTAACAATATTAATTATTGCTGTATTAATATTGTTATATGCAAGATTTATTGGAACAAGAGGTTTAAATATTAATGAAATACCTATTAGAACAGATAAATTAAGTGATAATTATGATGGATTTAAAATAATACAATTTTCAGATTTACATTATGGATCAACAATAAATATTGATGATGTAACAAATATAGTTAATAAAATAAATAGTGAAAAACCTGATGTTGTAGTATTTACTGGTGATTTAATTGAACATGATATAACAGTAAATGATGATAATTTAAATAACTTATTTACTGAATTAAATAAAATAGATCCAAGTATTGAAGTACTTGCAGTACCTGGAAATCATGATTATGACCAGGAGACATACTGGGATAAAGCAATGCAAAACTTAAATTGGACATTTTTAATAAATTCATATAAATATGTATATGTTGATAACAATAATCCAATAGTATTTGTAGGACTTGATGATTATTGGCATGGTAGTCCTAATTATGATGATGCTTTTGCTTATTACAACGATGTAACTAAAGATTATTACACTATTGTTTTATTACATGAACCGGATCAAGTTGATGAAATAAAAGATAAACATTTTGATATAGCATTAGCAGGTCATTCACATTTAGGACAAGTAAGATTACCATTTATCGGAGCTATATATACACCATATGGTGCTAAAAAATATTATAATTCACATTATAAATTAGACAATAATGCTGATTTATATATATCTGGTGGTATAGGTACAAGTACTATGAAATTAAGATATTTTGATAGACCAAGTATTAACTTATATCGTTTTTATACAAAATAAAACTGGATTTCTCCAGTTTTTTTTAATAAGCTATACGTTTTCTTTGTATTCCTTTATCTTCAGTTAATTCATCAAGATTTATAGCATTTTTACTTTCAATTGTCATACGTTCTTTATTAACATCAATCTTATAAACTTCACGATTAACAAAATCTTTCTTAGCTATATCAAGATTTGTTGTAGCAATCCATGTTTCATATTCATTACCAAAAGAAAAGTTAAAATATGGATTACTACAGTAACCAAAACAATCTTTATTACCATCATTAAATATAATAATATCTGTAGTATCAGAAAAATAATCAGTATTATTTACTTTTTTAGTAATATAAAAAGTTTCTGTATTATCTTTTTTAGTAATATTAATATTTATAACTTTATTATTGTCTTTAGAACTTTCAAGTAATTTAGCATATGCTTGATGTGAATTAATAATTCTTTCAATTGCCATTTTAACACTCCCCTTTTTAAAGGCACGTATTAGACTATAGCACAATTAACAACATGTTGTCAAATTGAAAAATAACTTCTGTTATATAAAAAAACTAATAAATAAGTTTATAAATATGTATTAAATTAAATTTATTTTTTAACAATTTCTGAATTATATAATTTACGATATCCACTTGAATTCTTTAGTAATTCTTTATGTGTTCCTGATGCACTAATATGTCCATCTTCAAGATAATAAATCTTATCACAATTTTTTATCGTAGATAATCTATGAGCTATTATTAAGATTGTATAACTACTTTGTAAGTTATCTATTGCTTCTTGAATACTCTCTTGTGTTTCATTATCAAGGGCACTAGTTGCCTCATCAAATAAGATTATCTCTGTTTTTTGTATAAATGCACGAGCAATCGCAAGTCTTTGTCTTTCTCCACCTGATAAAGTGACTCCACCTTCACCTACTACTGTGTCATACTTATCTGGTAGGGATTCAATAAAATCATCAAGACATGCAAGTTTACAAGCTTCTCTTATTTCTTCATCTGTTACATCATTCTTAATTAATTTAAAATTATTTCTAATTGTTTCATTAAATATATATGGGTTTTGTGAAATAACGGTGATATTACCCCTGATAGATTCTCTATCTAAATCATTAATATCTACATTATCTATATAAATATTACCTGAAGATGGTGTATATAATTTACATAATAAATTAAATACTGTTGTTTTACCTATACCACTCTTACCTACGAAACCTACGGTAGTATCATGTTTAATTTTAAAAGACATATCTTTAAGTATAGGTTTACCATCTACATAACTAAAATTAACATGTTTAAACTCAAAATCACCAACTACTTTATCTAAGTGTTTATTACCAAATGTTTCTTTTGTATAACCAATACCATCAAATATATTAAATATTCTTTCAGAATATAGATTAACATCCGTAATATCTTTAAACAAATTAGTTAATGAGCTACTAAAATTTGTAATACGTGAAAAGAAATAAACAGCAACTAATGCATTAGTAATATTAATATTATCAATTGTTATTAAATATATAATTAAACAATAAAATAAAAATAAATTACTACTTCGGAAAAAAGCAATAAAATTATCTCTTTCATATGATGACATATTCATTTTATAAGTAAAATTATTATAATCATTAATATTTGATGAAACATTATTTAAATAACTTTTTTCTGAATTTAATATTTTTAAATCTTCAACACCCCTACACATTTCATTAAATTTACCAGTAAGTATTTCGCCAAAATGTAATTTTACTTTTTTATCTTTAATTAATAAATTCATGTTCCACTTTCTTAAGAAAATAAGTATTATAATAAATACTGCAAAAAATAGAGCAATATGAATACTAATAATAGTAGTACCAATAAAATAACCTATAAAAACTAATAATCGATAAAAATCTTTATAAAAAGAAACAACACTATTATTTAAAGTAGGTACATCATTATTTATTCTCTGAATAATTTCACCTGAAGATACTCTATTAATTGTTTCATCATCTAATTTTATTATTTCTTTGCTTAATGATTTTTGTAAACTAGATGAAACTTCAGTACTTATCTTCTCTAAGAAGAAGTTATTAATTAAATTAACAATACATTCCAAAATACCAGCTACAGTCAGAAAAAGCATTAATATAACCAATTGATATAACATATTATTAGTAATATATACTACTTTCTTTGATGAAAATATTGGTATACCAATAACAAATACCATTCTAAAAATCATAAGTATAAATAGAACTGCTAAATATCTTTTACGTTCTAAAAAACTTAATATTCTTTTTAAATTATTAATAAATTTTTTCAAACTAAACTCCTTTTTAATATTCTTAAATTATAAATAAATAATAATAAATACTAATTTTTTTACCCTCCTATAAATATATATAAATATAAACATATGATTTAACAAATAAAAAAGACTAAGTTATAAATATTATTATAAATTAGTCTACATAAAGTCTTATTAAGCCAAGTAAAAGAATTATATTATTAAATAATATTATTTGTCAACTACTTTAAGACACCTAAAACTAAATTATCTGTTGATTTTCCACCAACCATTTTTCCTTCATAATTCTTAGCAAATTGTTCTACATAATATCTAAATTCACTTTCTCCTTGATAACCTATAACATTAGTAAGTAAATTCTTGTATTTAGCATCATACCCATGATCTTTTTGTGCAAGTGCAAGTATTGGTTTACTGGTTGATAAAGCATACTTAAGTTCCATATTAAATCCCATATCAGGTTCAGTTAACTCACATACACATACATCTGCCCTATCTATTAAATCTTTATAAAATTTACCTGAATTATTTTTACTTTCAGAAAATATTAATTCATCATGAGATAATTGATTACTTCTAAGTACAGGTAAATAAATCATTTCATTAGCATCAATATTACCTGAATGAATAAAATAAATTGATAGTTTTGGTTTTTCCATATTATCACCTACATATTACATTGATAAGCTACAGGAAGTTCATCAAATGTATTATCATCATAAACTATAATATTAGCTTTATAATTTTTATATATATTACTATTAGTATCATTAGTTATATCTTTACCAAATACATCACTTGAATAAAAACCTATAACTTTCTTTTTATTACTATTTAATATTTCACTATTACTACTATCTAAGGAATAAGTAATAGTATTATTATCATCTATTAAATTACTATTACATATAGATACTAAAGGCATATATTTAATACTTAAATCATTCATAACAAAATAAACATATCTATTATAACCAACATATACTTTATCTATATCACTATCAAAACCTTTAATAGCATATTTAGTATTATCTTTAAATATATTCTCTTTATTATCATTAATAAAATAATTATATAATTCATTATTAGTATCTTTTAACTTATTATTATCTATAGTAAATGATACACTATGATCACTATTATTAATAGTAAAATTAAAAGATACTAATAAT
>OMVK01000071.1 GCA_900314465.1 uncultured bacterium
AAATATTTATATGATATATGTAATACTATTTATAATAATGAATCTATAAATGGTAGTATAGATTATTTAAACTTATTTAAAGAACTTAAAAATATTAATAGAAATTATTATAAGAGAATATTACAAGATAATAATATTAGTATAAATAATAATATGGTACCTGATGATTCTCTTAAAGTATATGCAAGTAGAAAGTATAATCAAAATAAAGATATTAGTTTATTTAATGGTAGTTTAATTGTACCTAAATCTAATTATAAGAGAGTAAATAACTATCAATTATATGTTTATGGTAATGTAAATGATTTAGCTAATCCATATGAAGAATATGATAATAGTAATAATTATATTTATTTACTTAATAATAATGAAGTAGAAGAATATGATGCAGATAATAAATATGCATTAAAAGATATTATTAATAATTGTCGTAAAAGAATTTAATTAATAAGATTGAAGTGATATGAGTTATGTTTAAAACCCCTAAAGATACTGATATGAATAAATATGAAAATGAATTACATAGTAAAGGTATTAAATATGTTTGTGGTGTTGATGAAGTAGGTAGAGGGCCTTTATGTGGACCAGTAGTAACATGTGCTGTTATATTACCAGAAAACTATGATTTACCTGGACTTACTGATTCCAAACAACTAAGTGAGAAAAAAAGAAATAAATATTATGAAATACTTATTCACGATCCAAATGTTATATATGCAATTGGTGAAGATTCACCTAAAAGAATAGATGAAATAAATATTAGAGAAGCATCTAAAGAAGCTATGATAAAAGCAATTAACTCACTTAGTATTAAACCAGAACATGTTTTAGTAGATGCTATGAACTTAGATATAGATATACCAAATACCGCTATAATACATGGTGATGCCTTATCTATTTCTATTGCAGCAGCAAGTGTTATTGCTAAAGTAACAAGAGATAATATGATGTATGAACTAGATAAAAAATATCCTGAATATGATTATAAAAAGAATAAAGGATATCCGACAAAAGAACATATCGAAGCAATTAAAAAATATGGTGTTAAAGATTTTTATAGATTTACTTTTTCTCCAGTTAGTGAAATAATTAAACAGATAGATGAAGGGAATCAAGATAGATGAAGAAATTTTTTCAAGATAGAATAGTTAGTAATACATTACTCTTATTTTTATTTACATATGCAACAGAAATGTATATAAGATTTTTAACCGATGGAGGTCTTGGTTTTCCACTAATTCGTATAGCAATAAGTTCATTTATAATAAGTTTATTATTAGGTTATATATTGCATTTTACTCCTAAAATATTTCAAAGAATAATAAATACATTATATATGTTTTTTGTAGCCATATATTCATTTGTAGAATTTGGTTTATTTAATTTCATTGGTTTCTTTATGGGTATGGGTAATGCTGAACAAGGAACTAAAGTGTTAGATTATATATTAGATTTTATTAAATCTACTCATTGGTATTATTGGTTAATATTTGCCCCATTAGTAGTAGGTTTATTTTGTTTATATTTTGTATTACCTAAGATTAAAGAAAAAGGTAAAAGAGTTAGAAATAAACAAAAATATACTGTTAAACAAAGAGTAATATATGAATTATTACCTATATTAATAATAGTATGTTTATCTGGTTTTTATTATATAACTGTTAGGTCTGATAAATTTTCTAATAAATTACAAGTACAATCTAATTATGAATTATGGTTATTCCCTGATAATTCTAATTTAGCTGTTAATAACTTTGGTGTATTAATGTATGGATTTTGTGATGCTAAATCTATTATATTAGGTATTGATGCAAATGATATTATGAGTCTTGAAAATAGTAATACTGCTGAAGAAGTAAGTAATGATACAGAAATAGCTGATGAAACGGATTATACGAGAATTATTGATTATAGTGCTTGGAAAATGCTTATAGATAATACTAGTGATACTACAGATAATACTTTAAATGCTTATTTTATAAGTAGAGATATAACAGAAAAAAATGATTATACAGGTATATTTAAGGGTAAAAACTTAATAATGATGTTAATGGAATCTGTTGATGAAATATCTATCTTAAATGAAAGTGATTTTCCTACTTTATATAAGTTATATCATGAAGGTATTAGTTTTAGAAATAATTATAGTCCAAGAAATAATTGTTCTACTGGTAATAATGAAACTACAGTATTAACTAGTTTATTTACGATAAATAATACTTGTACAGCTAATACATATAAAGATAATAAATATACTCAAGCTGCCTTTAATATATTTGATAATGCTGGTTATAATACTACTGCTTATCATGATTATACTGAACATTATTATTATCGTGCTACTTACATGCCTAATATGGGTGCTAATCATTATTATGGGGTTGCTGATTTAGGTATGGAATATAGTGATGCATATCAAGAATGGCCTAGTGATGTTGTATTATTCCAACAAGCAAGACAATATTACCAAGATAATGAACCATATTTTGCTTATTTTACCGGAGTTACAACACATCAACCATATTATCAATCAAGTGAATGGGGAGATGCTTACTTAAGTAGATTTGATAATACTAATTATTCACTTGAATTAAAGAGATATTTATCAAAGATGACAGTTCTTGATAAAGCACTTGAAGAATTACTTAATGAACTTGAGGAAAAAGGAGAACTTGATAATACTGTTATTGTATTATATGGTGATCACTTTCCTTATGGATTAACTGATGATCAGATAAATGAATATTTAGTTGCTAATAATGCAAGTTATACAGTTAATCGTAATTCAACTACAAGAAATGATGTTGATAGAACACCATTAATCATATATAATTCAGAATTTGCTAGAGAACATGGTTCAGTTGAAGTAACAGAGTATACATCTATTATTGATTTATTACCAACTGTATTAAATATGTTTGACTTAGACTATGATCCTCGTTTATACTTAGGAACTGATGTATTCTCAGATTCACATGTTTCAAGAACAGTATTTGCTGATGGTTCTTGGGAAGATGAAAGGGCATATTATTATGCACCAAGTAGTAAGATTACTTATATAGATGGTGCTGAACCTTATACTGCTGAAGAAATAAAAGAAATAAATCAAGAAATAAGCAAGAGACAACAAATGAGTGCAAGTGCAATTAAATCTGATTATTTCAATTATTTAAGTGAAGGTATAAAAAAATATCAAGCAATAATAGATAGTCAGAATACTACGGATGAAACTATTACTTCAAGTGATGATGAGAGTGAAACTGAAACAAGTGATAATAACTAATGAAAGAGGGTATATAAGTTGAAACTCGTTATCGTGGAATCACCTACTAAGGAAAAACCAATTTCGTCTTTTCTTGGTAGTGATTATAAGATTGTTGCTAGTAAGGGACATGTAAGAGATTTAGCTACTAGTGGTAAATATGGTTTAGGTATAGATATAAATGATAATTATAAACCTAATTATGTAGAAATACCTAGACAAAAGAAAAATATTAGTGCATTAAAAAAAGATGTTAAAGATAGTGATTTCATCTATCTTGCAACCGATCCAGATCGTGAAGGGGAAGCTATTAGTTATCATTTACTTAATACACTTGGTATTAAAGATAATAAATATGAAAGAGTTGTATTTAATGAAATAACTAAACCAGCTGTCTTAGATGGATTTAAACATCCAAGAAAAGTCGATATGGATTTAGTTAAGTCACAAGAAACTAGAAGAATACTTGATCGTATGATTGGTTTTAGACTTTCTAAATTAATACAGGCTAAAAGTGATGGAAAGAGTGCAGGTCGTGTTCAATCAGTTGCTTTAAAACTTGTTGTTGATAGAGAAAGAGAAATTAGTGCTTTTAATCCTGAAGAATATTGGGAAATAACTGCACATTTTAAAGATATGGATGCACTACTTGATAAATATAAAGATAAAAAGATAGAATTACATAATAAAGATGATGTTGATAATGTACTTAATAATTTATCTGATAATTATAAAGTAATAAGTGTATCTAAAAAAGAAAAATCAAGAAAGGGTATTATGCCATTTACTACCTCAACATTACAACAAGCATGTATAAATAAATATAATTTTAATTCGACTAAGACTATGAGTGTTGCACAACGTCTTTATGAAGGTATTAATATAGGTTCTGAAGATATTGGTTTAATCAGTTATATGCGTACTGATTCAACAAGATTATCACCTTTATTTATTAATGATACTTTTAAATTTATCGAAGAAAATTATGGAAAAAAATATGTTGGTAAAGTAAAATCTTCGAAGAAAAATGAAAATGTACAAGATGCTCATGAAGCTATTAGACCGACATCAATTACTCGTACACCTGAAAGTGTTAAGAAGTATTTAAGTAGTGATGAGTATAAAGTATATTCGATTATTTATTATAGAACACTTGCATCACTTATGGCTGACTCTAAAATTATGCAAACTGTAATTGAACTTGATAATAATTCTTATATATTTAAGAGTACAGGAATACATGAAACTTTTGATGGTTTCTTAAAAGTATATAAAGATTTTTATCAAACTGATGATAATTTATTACCAGAAGTTAATGAAGGTGATGTATTAACTACTAAAGATGTGGAAAGTAAACAAAAATTTACACAGCCACCTCAAAGATATTCTGAAGCATCACTTATCAAAGCTATGGAAGAATTAGGTATAGGTAGACCATCTACTTATGCAACTACCATGAAAACACTAAAAGATAGAAATTATGTTAAAGTCGTTGATAAAAAATTTGTACCAACTGATGTAGGTATTAATATCACAGATAAGTTACAAGAATATTTTAGTAATATTATAGATGTTAAATATACATCTAATATGGAAACTTCTTTAGATAATATAGCTTTAGGTAATGAAGATAATATCAAGGTTATTGATAAATTTTGGAA
This sequence comes from uncultured bacterium, assembly GCA_900314465.1. Taxonomy (GTDB): domain Bacteria; phylum Bacillota_I; class Bacilli_A; order RF39; family UBA660; genus UBA6985. The sequence continues at coordinate 4,924 of OMVK01000071.1, forward strand.
TGATTTTGAACCGGAAGTTGAAAAAGCATTTAAAGAAATGGAACATGATAAACCAAAAGAAACAGGTGAATTATGTCCTAATTGTGGTTCACCATTTGTAATACGTAAGGGTAAATATGGCGAGTTTGTTGCTTGTTCTAATTATCCAACATGTAAATATATAAAACATGAAGAAAAGAGTGCACCAGTTGAAATATGCACTTGTCCTAAATGTGGCGGCAAAATAATCGAAAGAAGAACTAAACGTGGAAAAATCTTCTATGGATGCTCTAACTATCCTAAATGTAAGGAAGCCTATTGGGATAAACCAGTTGGTAGATTATGTCCTAAATGTAACTCTATGCTCGTAAATCATGTTACTAAAAAAGAAAATATTATTAAGTGTTCTGAATGTGATTATGTAGAATAAGAAAATGTTAAGTTTTTATACTTAACATTTTTATATCTAATAAAAATATTATAAAATATAAAAGGTGATTAAATGAAAAAACTTAACTATGAAGAATTCTTTTTTAAACCCAAAGAAAAGAAAGATAAAAATATGAAAGATAATGCTTTAGGTGCAACTATCATAATAACACCTAAACAAGTAATCGAAGTATATAATCAAGCTGATTATAATTCTAAGGGTAATTTAATAGAGGGACTTGGAACTCATGTATTAACTTATAATAAATTAATTGCTAATATATATAATTTAGATTATGAAACTGATGATTTAGATTATTTAGAATTTATATTAAATAATTATAATAAAAATTATTTAAATGATTATATACATATATGTTTTGTATCTGATTATTTCTCAACTTCATATATATTAAGTTTACCTAAATATATAACTAGTTATGAATATAGAAAACTTATTAATTTAAATAATTATTTAAAAACATTTAATATACATATAATCGAAGTTATATTTATTAATGGTTATGATT
>OMVK01000070.1 GCA_900314465.1 uncultured bacterium
TCTAATACAATTGAAAATTTGCTTTATAAACTGGAATTTACTTTTTCAATTAACGTTCTTTAATTCATCTATAGATTTAGGTCTTAATTTTATTAATTTATTTAATTCATCATTAGTAAATACATAATATGCTGGTATATTCTTATTATTAGATCTATTCTTTCTTAATTCTATTAATCTATTTTTTAAATTATCTTTACAATATTTATTCTTATATAAATCATAATAATTTATATTATCTTTTATACATAAACTATGATAGCTTTCTGCTAATGCTTGCATTTCTTTTTTAGAACTTATATAGTCATCATTACTTCTATGTTCTAAATTATATTCTATTTGTCTTACTAATGCATCTGCTCTAAGTATTTTATATTTTATATCTATAGGTGCTCTATCAGTATTTAATATAGTATCTGAATTAGATGCTACTACTAATACTCTTCTATAATAATTAAAATATTTAGATGCAAATAATTTAGTAAATGTCGTAGTTTCACTTTCCCAGATTTTTCTTAATACTTCTCTTTGAGCTTCTACTTGTCTTAATGGTGAATACATACCTTTCTTTATCTTTTTACCATTAAATGTATGTTCTCTGATAAAGTCTCCTTTATCATTTACAGTTATATTACCTATTAAGTTTTTACATTCTACATAATAAATATATATTGGTGTTATTATTACATAATCTATTTGTGCACTTAAATCTTTATATTTAACTTTAACATCTCTTAGTACATACATACCAATATTAGCTTTTTTAATTGATATTCTATTTCATTTTCTCCAGATAAACCTTATTTTACCATATATAATTCATTTAAGATATTTTCATTATTAGGATATTCATTATTTAGTCTTATTAATGCATTATATTTATCTTGTAAATCACTATCTTCTTTATAAAATATAGTATCTTTAGATCTTAAAGCATATATTGCTGAATCTATTATTCCCATATATTATCACCATTATAATTATATAATAGAACAATTATATTTATATATATAAAAAGCAAGTATTATTATTTATACTTGCTAATTTATTAATATTAATCTTGTTCATATAATTCTATCCAACTATAGCATCCTTTACTTTTATCTAGTATTTTAGAATCTAATAGTTCATCAGGTAATTCATAATTTTTATATGTATTATCATTATATATGAATCTATTTGGTACATATTTTTCAAAACTATCTGGATATTCGATATTATTTTCAAAATAACCAAATAAATGATTAGGATATACTGTACCTTCTCCAGATGATTCTTTTATTTCTTTGAATGTATATACTTTATTTTCACTATCTGTTACTTTTCTTACTGTTGTTTCATCAGTTAAATTATTATAATTACTATCTAAGAATTCTTTCGATGTCATATCTTTACCATATTTATAATAGTAATATGTTGTTCCATCTTGTAATGGATATATAGTACATAATTTTCTTGGGCTTATCGTAAACTGTATATTTTTCAAACAATTCTTTAAATGAATTATATTTGCTTTTTCTATTCTCGTAATAAATAGCATAGATTTCTACATAATTTTCTTTTTGTTCTACAACATATTCCATACTATATAATTTGAATTTTATCGACTTTTTAGTTTCAAATTCTGTGTTTAATGTTTCATAATCCATAGAATCACCACTTCTCATTTATAATTATAACACAAAAAAGCCAGGATTTTTTCCTGACTCAGATTTTAAAATACTTAATAATAAATTTAGTTCCTATTTTATTTGATTCAACTGATATAGATCCATTATCTTCTTCTATAATTGTTTTTGCTAAGGCAAGTCCTATTCCTATGCTATCAGAAGTTGAATTTTCACCTTTATAAAATCTCTCAAAGATATGAGAAATATCTTTCTTTGAGATACCCTCACCTTTATCAATTATTTCAATCATCGAATAAACATTATTATTACTTAAATCTATAGTAACTGTTGAATTATTTTTAGAATGATCTATAGCATTTTTTATAATATTAGTTATAGCTTCAATTTGCCATTTTGCATCACATACTATTTTAGATTTATCTTTAGCATTAAACTCTATATTTATATTTCTTAAATCACATAAAGGAGAAACATTTTTGATTGATTCTTTAATGATTGCTTTTAAATCATTTTCTTGTTTTATAAAATGAACTGTATTAGCATCAAATTTTGATAATTTTAAAAGTGCTTGTACTAAAAAATTAATATTTACAACATTTCT
>OMVK01000076.1 GCA_900314465.1 uncultured bacterium
TATTATTTAAGACTGTATTTTTTAATTTATATATATATTTCTTATTATATATTTGATATAGCATATTAGATATATATAAATCTAAGATATTATTATCTATATTAGTATTATTATCACTTATAAATCTTATTATTACTGATGGTACATAGTTATTATTATCTTTTATTTTAATAACATGTCTACCCTGTTTTAAATCACTTGTATGATTTAATATGCGATTATCTATATAATCAGTTACTTCTTTAATATCACTAACTAACTTATCTACATCAATATTACCATAGATAAATAATATCATATTAGATGGTATATAATATGTATTTAAGACATTGTTAATATCATCTATAGTAATATTATCTAAATTATTAATAGTACCCATTTGACTAGCTTTAATACGTACATTCTTATTAACAAAATAATCTAAATAAGTATTACATTTATAATTATTCTTAGTTTCTATTTCATCTATTTCTTTCTTAACTATTTTAATATTATTATCAAGTTCTTCTTGAGTTATCTTTTTATTTTTAATAATATTTAATAAATTAATAATATCACTAGTATCATTAGTATTATTATCAAGTTCATATAATGTTCTTCTGGTATTAGTAAATATACCTATACTAGAACTATTAAATTTTTCATTAGATAGCATTAAATGTGTTATTAAATGGGATATACCATTAGTTCTTTCATCTTTATTATCATTTGTAGTATATTTAACATAAAGAGATGCTGAATAACCATTAATATTATTATTTTTACCAATATAAACATTTAACTTATTCTTACATTCGATATGATAAATACTATTATTAAATTCTTTAATTATTTTTTCTTCCATATACACCTATTAATATTAAACCCCTTTTCACTTATATTGATAGTATACTATTAATATTTAATTTAAGCAAATTACATTTTACATATTAATAAATAATTATTATAATAATGAACTTGTGGTGAAGTTATATGAGTTTAGATTCAATTTATTTTTTAATTGATAAAGCAACAAAGCAAGATAGATTATTAACTAATTCAGAAATAGATTTAATAAAAAATATGATAGTTAAGGAATTACATAATGATGATTATGTAGATAAAATAGAAGTTACTAATGATAAATATAGTTATTATGATCCCAATAGTTATAATATATATATTGCTAATAGATATAATTATAACTATATGTTTGATTATTTAACTCTTAATTTACAAATAGTAGAAGATTTATTTCATGAACTTAAACATGCAGAACAAAATATGATTGTAAATGAAAATATGCAATACTTAGAAGAATATGATTTATTATGCTTTTTATATAATAATTCTAATTTAGATATAGGTTCTAAATATGATCCTAGAGAAACAGATGCTAATAGATATACTAGAAGTAAATTAATAGAATTAACTAAATTATTAAGTAAAGATAAAAAATATATATATTATACTTTAATAAATAATAATATAAATGATATAAAAAATAATATATCTACATTAGATTTATATATTAATTCATATAATAATAAAACTAATAATAATATTAGTCCTGATATATTTAAGATAGTTAATAGTAAAGATTATAAAAAGAAATTTAATTATGGTATTAAATTAAATAATACTGAACAGAATAATATGCTTAAAAGAATTAAATATTAATATATTATCTTTTAATATATGTTATACTTATTGTATAAGATAAAGGAGATAGTATGGTTAATAGAGGACATGAAATGCGTTTAAATAAAGAATCTTTTAACGCTATTAAGAATAAAAAAAGAACAATTGAAATAAGATTATTTGATGAGAAAAGAAAAAGTATTAAAATTAATGATATTATTAAATTTAATTTAATGGATTATAGTGATTCTTTTGAAGTAAAAGTTATTGGATTAATGAGATTTAAGAATTTAAATGATTTATTTAATAATATTAATAGTAATAATGCTGATAGTATAGATAATATTAAAAGTTTTTATACTGAAGATGAAATAAAGAAATATGGATTATTAGGTATAGTAGTAGAAAGAATATAATAATATATAAATATAAAAATAGTTGACAGATTGTTGACAAAGTGGTATGTTTAAAACAAACATGCTACTTTTTTAATCCATAAATTTATAAAATATTCAAAATTTGTAAATATAGACGATAATTTCTCTATATTTGGTGTATATTTCCATCTCCAAATTGCCATTTTCTTTAAATTATGACACGCAAAAATCATCGTTACATTTTGTTGATTTTTTAGTAAGCCACGAACTCTTGTAAATCTTAACCCATGTTGTTCTTTACAATCCCCAAATATTCTTTCAATTGTTTCTTTTCTTAATGGATAATTATCATGCCAAAGTTTTGTATATCTATTTTCATTTGCTTGTTCCTTATATTTTTCCCATACATGACGTGCTATTGTTTTTTGATGATTTTTACTTTTAGTACATTGACTTCTTAATGGGCATTTTATACATTTCTCTGGATTTGATTTATATTGCTTATATCCTTTTTTATCTGTTGTACTATATGTTAATATTTCGTTATTAGGGCATATATAGCAATCATAATATTCATCATAAGTATAATCATATTTTTTAAATAATCCTTTTCCTGTCATTGGCCTTTTGTATGGCATTAATGGTACTTTTCCTGATAAAATTATCTCTACATATTGCGGGATTTACATATCCTGCGTCCAAACATACATTTTTAATTTTATCTTTAAATTTATTGTTTAAAATACTATATGCATCAAAGAATGCCACACTATCATGTATATTTCCAGGATTAGTTGTACTTACTAGTACAAATCCGTTTTTATCACAAAAAGTTTGATGTACATAAGTAAAACATTTTTCTTTTTCTCCCTTATGAAAGCATCCACTTTCTGAATCTGTTATGCTTAATTTGATATGTTTAGTTTCAACGTTTTCAACAACTTCTCCTGTTTCTTCATCAAACATTATCTCTGTTTTTTCTATGTCATTTAATGGCTTTTTCCCGTGTTCAATTCTATCTCTATTAATTTCATCTAACATGGCATCTTCATATACTTTTTTTGCTATTTTTACTTCAATATCTTTTGATTTGTTCTTATTTGCATTTGCTTTCTGATGTGTTCCATCTCCAAATACAGTTTCCATATCTACAAAATTATACTCTATTGCTTGTTTTAAAATTTTATCAAATATTTGATCAAATATTTCACTATTTTTGTATCTTCTTATGTAGTTTTGACTCCATGTTGAATAGTTTGGTATATCATCATATATTGATAGTCCCAAAAACCATCGATATGCTAAATTTACTTTGCATTCTTCACATGTTCTTCCCAATTAATTCCAAATAATAGCATCCATTACTTGAATCTTGTATTTTTGTATTTAATATATCACTATCAGAATCACCAATATAATTACGAATACCATAAATGTCATAGAAATAATTTGGAATATAGCTAAAGTATTCATGATTATTAAAGCCATATTTTCCTAATGAATTATTATACGAAAATAAATATTTTGGATTCCAATCTTGATTAAAATAATTATTACATTTATCGAGATAATCTGCAAATTTTACTGTATTATTATCTGTCTTTAATGTTGTATTTTCTGTTATTTTATTATAATCACTATCTAAATATTCCTGCCATGTCATTCCATCTCTATATTTATAATATACTTTTAATCTACTTGAATATATTCCTCTCCCTTTCGTTGCAGTCAATATTTTTTCACCAGTGTTTTTTGTATAGTTGCTATTATCATCTAAGAAATCTGTATAAATACCTGTAATATAACAAAATTCTTTTGTTGCATCAATTTCAACTTTAGAATCAATATCTATTGTTATTGTTTCAAGTGCATATGCTCCTAATGGTAATAATGATACTAAAAGTATAAGTACTAACATTTTACTTCTTGTATGTTTTCTAAGTACTATAAATGCAACTACTCCACTTACTGCTATGATTAGCATTGGTATTACACTTTCTATACCTGTTTTTGGATTTTCTATTTTTGCTGCTGTTCCATCTTCATTTAATAATTCTATATTAAAGTTTTTATCTTCTGTATATGTACTAACTAATTTTTCTTCTGGTACTTCATTTTTATATTTAATAGTTAAATAAACTACTTTATTAGCTCCTGCTTTTACTATGTCACTATCATCATCAAATGTTAATTCATAACTCATATAATCACTTATATTTGTTATATTTTTATTTGATATTATATAATCTTTATTAGATCTATTTTTAATATTAATTTTATATTTTACGTAATCATTTATTTCAGTAAACTTAATATTAACATCTACATCTAATCCATCAAATTTAATTGCACTGTTTTCACTTGCACCATCAGATTTACTATCTAATTCTGCGCTTCTTATATATACCATTTCTTTTGCATATATATTACTACTTATACTAAATATACATACAAATAGAAATAAGTATATAAAATATTTTATTTTATTCA
>OMVK01000075.1 GCA_900314465.1 uncultured bacterium
TAATTTATATGCTATATATGAAAAAAATTAAGTATAAAAAAAGATTCCTTCGATAAGAAGAAATCTTTTTTATCTTATGCTTTAAAACAATCTTTACCTTTAAATATAGATTTACCATTAAGTCTATCTTCGATACGCATAAGTTCATTATATTTACAAATTCTATCAGTTCTTGACATAGAACCTGTTTTAATCTGTCCTGTACCAAAAGCAACAACAATATGAGCAATTGTTGTATCTTCTGTTTCACCAGATCTATGTGATACAACAGCGGTATAATGGTTTTCTTTTGCTAGTTTAATAGTTTCAATAGTTTCTGATAATGTACCAATTTGATTAACTTTAACTAATATCGAATTAGCTATACCTTTACTAATACCTTCTTTAAATATTTTAGGATTAGTAACAAATAAGTCATCACCAACTATTTGAATCTTTTTACCAAGTCTATCAGTTAATTTTTTCCATCCATCCCAATCATTTTCTGAAAGACCATCTTCGATTGAAACGATTGGATATTTATTAACTAATTCTTCAAGCCAATCAATCATTTCATCACTCGATAATGATTTACCGCTTGATTTCTTTAAAATATATTTATTAGATTCTTTATCATAAAATTCTGATGCAGCACAATCCATTGCAATAGATACATCTTTTCCTGGAACATAACCAGCATCTTTGATAGCATCTACGATATATTTAAGTGGTTCTTCATTATCTTTTAGGTTAGGAGCAAAACCACCTTCATCACCAACAGCAGTACTATAACCATTTTTCTTTAAAATATTTTTTAAATGATGGAATACTTCAGAACCTATTCTAACTGCTTCTCTAATAGATGTAGCACCTATTGGCATAATCATATATTCTTGAAAATCAATTGGAGCATCTGAATGTGCACCACCATTTAAAACATTCATCATTGGAACAGGCATTACATATGTATCTTGTTTATTTAAATACTCATATAAAGGTTTATGTTCTTCTAAAGCTTCAGCCTTAGCAACCGCAAGTGAAACACCAAGCATAGCATTAGCACCAAGCTTAGATTTATCACTAGTACCATCTAAATCAATCATTTTTTGATCTATTTCTTTTTGTTCTTTAGCATCCATTCCTACGATATTATCTTTAATAATAGTATTTACATTATTAACAGCTTTTAAAACACCTTTACCCATAAATCTTTTAGGGTCATTATCACGTAATTCTAAAGCTTCACGTTCACCAGTAGATGCACCACTTGGAACAATCGCAGAACCCATAGTTCCTTCTTCAAGACTAACTTCAACTTCAACAGTAGGATTTCCTCTTGAATCAAGAACTTCTCTTGCATAAATATTACTTATTTTACTCATTTAATCATTCTCCTTACTAAATAATTTTATCATATAATTAACTTATTAAATTAAAAATTGACAACAAAATAAATATATAATAAAATACTAATTTGCAAATGGGGTAAAACAATTATAAAAAGAATGGAAGAGATACAATGGAACACATGACAATAAGAAAACTAGATAGAATACTTTATAAAAGTGAATTTCATCATTTATCTAATTATGATAAAAATATTGTAATAAATAATAGTAAAATAAAAGATATTTTAGATAAAGAATTATCAGGAAGAAAATTCTTTTTTGAAGAAGAACTATCTTGCTGTAATAATCAAGATATATATAATTTAATAAAAAAATATTGTGAAGAACATAATATAAGATTTATTACAATAGATGAATATGTAGAATTATGTGACAAATATTTAAATAATAATGAATGGAAACTATTATTTAAAAGATATGGTTTTGATATAGAAGAAGATGAATTAAAAGATCAAGCTTTAGCAAATGATTTAGGTATTAGTAGAAATAAGTTAATATATTTAGAAAATCATTTATATCGCAAAATACTAGAATTTATTAAATTAAAAGATAAAGAATATAATCAAGATAATATAGAAAAAGTAAGAAAAATAGAATCTTAATAATAGATTCTTTTTTTGTTTTCATTTAAATTTCATAAATATTTCATTTTAAATTCATTTATATTTATTATTATTTAGTTGTTGAAAGGAGAAATTAATGAATTACTTAGAAGTATTTGAAAGAACAGAAGTAAAATATATTCTCGATAAATCAACATATAAGATTTTATTTAATAAAATAAAGAATCATTTAAAAAAAGATAAATATTATGAATCACATATATGTAATATATATTTTGATACAGATAATTATGATTTAATAGTTAATTCTATTAATAAACCAATATATAAAGAAAAAGTAAGATTAAGAAGTTATCAAGTACCTACATTAACAGATAATGTTTATTTAGAAGTTAAAAAGAAATATAAAAATATTGTATCTAAAAGAAGAATAGAATTAAAACTTAAAGATTTTTATGATTATTATAATAATCACATTATTCCTAATTATGTAAATAAACAAATTATGAATGAATTAGATTATACTTTTAATTATTATAAACTTAAACCTAAATTATATTTATATTATGATAGACATTCTTATTATGATAAAGATAATATTAATTTTCGTATTACTTTTGATGAAAACATTAGAAGTATGGAAGATGATTTACAATTAGAAGATGGTTCTAAGGGTATAGATTATTTTAAAGATAAAACTTATATTATGGAATTAAAGACGCTTAATGCACTACCTATATGGATGGTTAGAGCATTAAATGATTTAAAAATATACCCACAAAGTTTTTCTAAATATGGAAGTATTTATACAAGAAAGGTAATAGGTGATTAAATGTTTGATAGTATTTTAGGAAATACTCTTACTTTACAAAGTTTTTTAATATGTATAATATTTGCTTTAGTATTAGGTTGTATACTTGCGATATTACATATGAAGACTACTAAAGAATATAATGCTAATTTTGTTACAACATTATTTATTTTACCAACACTAGTTTCGGTTGTTATATTGCTAGTAAATGGTAATTTAGGAACTGGTGTTGCAGTTGCTGGTGCTTTTTCGTTAATTAGATTTAGAAGTGTACCTGGTAATTCAAGAGAGATTTTAAATGTCTTTTTTGCTATGGCTATTGGTCTTGCAGTTGGTACAGGTTATGTCGGATTTGCAACATTATTTACTCTAATTACAGCATTAATATCATACATATTATATAAACTAAAATTTGGTGAGAGTTCTAAACTAATAAAAAAATTGAAAATAGTTATACCAGAAGATTTAGATTATACAGATGCTTTTGATAAAGTATTTGATAAATATCTAGTTAATTATAATTTAGATTCAGCTAAGACAACTAATTTAGGTTCAATGTTTGAACTTACATATAATGTCGAATTAAAAAGCGATATAAATGAGAAAAAGTTCATTGATGAATTAAGAGTAATAAATGGTAATTTAAAAATAGTACTTACACATCCATTGGTGGTTGATGAACTATAATGAAAAAAGATACTAAAATAATAATATTATTAATATGTATAATTATATTAATAATATCATGCTTATTTGTATATTTAAATAAAGATTCAATACTAAATAATACAAGTAATATTAGTGCTAGTGCATCATCAAGTGAAATAGAAGATGAAATAGATGAAGACTATACTGATATAAGTGAAACTAATTTAGATGAAAATAATAAAATTGATGTTAATTTAGATTCTGGTTATACGATTAGTAAAAGTGGTGTTTATTATTTTACTGGATCAATAAGTGATGGTTTAATTACAGTAGATACTAATAGTAATGTAGAAATTATCTTAGATAATGTATCTATTACTAATACAAGTGGACCTGCAATATATATTAAGAATGCTAAGAATGTTTATATTAAATTAGTTGGTGAAAGTACACTAAATTCTACATGTACAGAAGATTTAGATGGGGCGATATACTCAAAAGACTCACTTACTTTATTTGGTGATGGTTCGATTAATATAACATCATCAATAGATGGTATTGTTTCAAAAGATGAACTTGTTATTAAATCAGGTACTTATAATATTAATGCTTACGATGATGGTATACGTGGTAAAGATTATGTTCATATCGAAAATGGTACATTTAATATAGCAAGTAAATGTGATGGTATTAAATCAACTAACGATACTGATACATCACTTGGTTATATAAAAATAGATAATGGCACTTTTAATATAACTACAACTAGTACTACAAGTACTGATTCTGCTAAGGGTATAAAAGCAACGAATAATATTATAATAAATGGTGGTACTTTTAATATAAATTCAATTGATGATTCTCTTCATTCAAATGGTAATATCAGTATTACAAATGGTAAATTTGAATTATCTTCAGGTGATGATGGTATACATGCTGATAATACTTTAGTTATTGATGGTGGAACTATTAATATAGATAAATCTTATGAAGGACTTGAAGCAGCTTACATGACGATTAATGGGGGAAAAATAACTTTGGTATCTTCTGATGATGGAATAAATATAGCATCAAAAACTGATTCAACAGCAAATACAAGAGATCAATTTGCAGCAACTGATGGTTATTTAAAAGTAACAGGTGGTGAAATCAATGTAACAGCTTATGGTGATGGCTTAGACTCAAATGGTTCTATTTATATCGATGGTGGTACAATTTATGTTTCACAAAGTGGTAGTGGAAATGGTGCACTTGATTATAATGGAACACTTGAAATGAATGGTGGTACTCTTATAGCGGTAGGTTCAAATAGTATGGCTCAGGGAATAAGCAGTGGTAATATTACATCAGTATTAATAAACTTATCTAGTAATTATTCAGGTGAAATAAGTTTATCAAATATAACATATACTCCAACAGTATCAAACTATAGTTCAATAGTTATTGCATCTTCAACTTTATCTGTAAATAGTACATATGATTTACTAATAAATAATAGTAAAATAGAAAGTATAACTATAAGTGATACACATACTACTATTGGTACATCAAGTAATAATCGTATGCCAAGTGGTAACATGAGAGGTAAAAGATAATGATATATAAACTTGTAATATTAATACCATCAAATGAACCAGATAAGAATCTAATTAAATTAGTAAAAAATATAAAAAAATATAATCTAGATGCTGTTATTGTAAATGATGGTTCTAGTAAAGAATATGATAATATTTTTAACGAAGTTAATAAATATTATAAAGTAATAAGTTATGATATTAATCATGGTAAAGGTTATGCTTTAAAATATGGTATTAAATATATTAAAGATAAATATCATGATAATTATATTATTATTACTATGGATAGTGATGGACAACATCGTATCAAAGATGCTATCAAGTTAGGTGAATATGCTAAAAATCATTTAGATACTCTAGTGTTAGGTAAAAGAATAAGAGATTCACATATACCATTAAGAAGTAAAATAGGTAATGATATAACAAGTATTGTTTATGAATCAGTATCACATGTGAGTGTTTATGATACACAAACGGGTTTACGTGCATTTTCCTATAAATTAACTGATTTTATGCTAAGCATTAATGGAGATAGATATGAATATGAAATGAATGTCTTATTATATGCAGCAGAAGAAAATATACCTATACATGAAGAAAAAATAAAAACTATATATATAAATAATAATTCAGGTTCTCATTTTAATTCATTAAAAGATTCATTTAAGATATATAAAGAAATAATAAAATTTACTTCATCTTCATTATTAAGTTTTTTAATAGATTACATATTATTTATAATATTTAATATAATAAGTAAAAATATAACTCTATCTAATATATTTGCAAGAATGATATCAGGCACATGCAATTATTCTTGCAAATATATTAGATAGAGTTATATTTTTACTTATTATATTA
>OMVK01000069.1 GCA_900314465.1 uncultured bacterium
CACCCAGCAAAACAATTAGCATAAAATAGTAAACAATGGAATACTTATAGGAATAAATACCAATACCATCGGTTTTAAGAATTCTAGATAAATAAGGTGCAGTTATAAAAGGAATCAGTAAAACAAATAACTGATAAACTAAATTATATATAAAATTAATTTTTATAGAATTATTCTTTTTCATATTTATTATCCTTTCTCTTGATTATAAGAAAAAACAAAAACATAAATGATAAGAAGTAACTCATTTGAACAAATTCCCATCTAACGAAACATTTCAACAATCCTTGTAAAAGCATAATATACATAACGCAACTCATTAAGTTACCTTTTTCTTTTTTTGTTTTATGATATGATGCAGCCATTAAGATACCATATAATGCACTTCCTAAAAAAACACCAATGTGTCGCCAATCAACATAAAAATAATAAAATAAACTTGTGAAAGCATTATAATTATGATTTGGAAAAATATGTAAAAACGTCTGTGTAGAATTTACGACTTCTGTTGAACGTAAATAACCAGGCAAATGTAATCCAACTTTATTAGTAAAAGTATCTATAATACTAAGACCACCCTTAATATAAAGAGCTCCATATGTCTGAACTTGATTTTGATCAACATAATCAAGCCAATGGTCCATAATAGGAATAGGTATTGCCAAATATGAATATAATTCCTCACTGAAAGACAGTGAATTAGTTCTGTTTGACTGTCTTGCAGATGAAAGAAACATGAATATAGCAAGAAAGATAATAAAACTCGGAAAAACATATTTCTTTACAATCCTCTTAATTTTTTTTCTTTCTTCCAAACTGAATTTATTTCCCATTGTAAAATAAGTAATTATTGTACAAAAAGCAATTTGAACCAAAACAATTCTACCAAAATTAACTGCAACATTGAGTAATAAAGTTATAACGGTTATTAAAGATTGCTTATCAATTTTCATATTTGTAAAGACTTTAGCTATTGATATTGATAACATTGCAAATAGCATTGGCTTGAAGAAGAGAAGTTCTAAACCTTGTAACAATGAAGAACCAAATATCAACTCAACCTGTTGTTCCTTTGTTCCATTAACATAAAGAGTTCTCATTGCTGAATAGTCAATTCCATATTTCCTCATCGAAATAAATACTCGAATAGCTGTAATGGCATAGAACAACAATAAGATTATATTAATTATTTTTATTGCCTTGTCATTAAATATATATTTTTTAACATTTTGATTTATATTGTTTGCTTTTTTAACACTAAATGAATACTTCCAGAAAAAATAACCAACAAAATAACCAAAACATCCAAGTAATACTATCCAGCAAGGCCTATATGAAAATGGAAGCATATCATATAATCTCAAATTAGAAAGAGAAATAATTATAATCCATATTATTAAAAATACAGATAATGGATTATATAAGTTTTTTTCAAACATATATGAAATTAATAATAAAACAAATAGTACTAATAGAATAGTGAATAATTCCATAGTCATTTCTCCTCCTTTTTTTTATACTTTCTTTTTAAAAACAATTCTTCCAAAAGCTTTTAACAATATAATATTTTTTAAAATTGTCTTAGGCCTATATTTGATTACAGAAAAGTAACATTTAATTGCATCTTTTATATGATTTATAGAAATATTCATTCTCATCTCATATTCTTTTCTTGCTGCATATGCATCTTTATTTTTAAGTAAGTAATCCATATTTTTAACATTTAAATGCTGTAAAGCACGAATTCTTCTCATAGTGTCATTACTAATTCTATCATTACTTGCACCTGCATCTGAATAATAATTAAATAAAACCTCATCTATATAATCAATTTTACCAAATTGAGATATTCTTATCCACAAATCCCAATCTTGAGATGCTTCCATTTCTGTATCAAAACATCCTGCTTTTTTTACAGCAGACATTCTCATTAATGCAATGGATGTAGGGCCAATAAAATTAACAGCCATTATTTTATCATATACATATCCCTTTTGTGGTGTTTGAATTTCTGAGTATTTCTTTCTATATTTACCATTTTGATACATTGAAATGTCACAATATACTAAAACATTTTCATCATTTTTTAATAAAACAGGAATCATTTTTTCTATTTTATTAGGTAAATATTGATCATCATCATCTAAAAAGCATACAAATTCGCCATTAGAATTATTAATACCTGTATTTCTTGCTGCACAAGCTCCCTTATTAGATTTATGTTGAATATACTTAATTCTACTATCATTAATACTCTCACAATATTTTTTAACATTTTTTCGTTCAACATAGTCACATGGACTATCGTCTACGACTATTAATTCTAAATTTTTATAAGTTTGATTTAGAATGCTTTGAATGGCAATTGATATAATTTCAACTTTTCTTTTATAAGTAGTAATAATAACTGAAACTAATGGGTTATTGCTCATTATTATCATCTCCATTTTTCAAAATATCTTCATATATTATATTTAAAGCATACTTACCAGAGTCAATATCAAAATCATTATCATAACCATTGTTATAAGCTAATAAACGATTATTGTTATTATTATCATTACAAATTACATTAGTGATATATTTTCCCCAATAACTAGCACCTTTTTTCAAATCAATGTATTGTATATAATTTGATATTTTAGTATCCTTTGGTACATTTGATGATGTAAAACAAGTTAACCCAGAGCATTGTGCTTCCAATAACACAAGTCCAAGGCCTTCATACTTAGAAGGCAGGATAAAGTAATCTGCAGCGGAATACCATTTATTTACATTTTCCTTAACCCCAGCATATATTATTTTATCATATATTCCTTTTTCTTTTGAGTATTTTATAATTTTTTGTTTTAAACTACCATCACCAAACCAAATAAATCTTATATTCTTATTATTTTTTAATAAATATGTTAATACATCGATCAGAAAAAAAGGGTTTTTTTCAGGTTCCATGCGACCAACTGTACAAATTAAAATATCATTTTCTAATAATTCTATTTCTTCTCTAAGTTTTGTTCTAGTTTTCACATCGTATTTGTAATTTGCAACATCTATACGATTTTTTAATATTTTAAACAATGGTTTTCTAAATACATTCATACCAGCAGATCTGGAACACGCAATATAATAAGTAGATCTTTTAATACATAAATCAGTGAAGAAATTTGAAGACAAAAAAGACTTTATATTTGACTTTTCTCTTGGGCAATGGCAATGATAAATTCTATTATTAACACCATATTTCTTTGCATACTTTAAAACCAACGCTCCATAAGGTCCAGGTATATTGACATGAATAATATCATATTTATTATTAATAAATATACGTTTTAAAAATTGACTGCCTTTGATGGAATATTTAATAATCGATTTCGGCATATAGTAAATATTACCCTTTATTTTAGATGTATACTTATTAGGAATTTCATCTAATAATAAAAAATCAACATTAAAACGAGTTGAAATTGATGGATAATAGTTCATTATAGTTTGAACAACACCACTACCAGTTCTTAAATCCTTTAACACAATTAAAACTCGATTCATTTTATCACCTCGTATGCTATTTATTTTTTAAATTATAAATATCAATTAATACAGAGCACAATCTATATAACCTATATTTGATACAAATTACAAATATTTTTTCTTTTATATCAAGAAGTTTCCAATCAACATTTTTTATTGCATCATCAATATTATAATTATTAATAGTTTCATTAACTTCTTTAACTTTTTCTTTCCAAGAATTAGTATTATCTTTATGGAAAAAATATAATCTCATGCAAGAAAATAATCTAGTACATAATCTAGCATTTATATACCTAGAGAAGCCCAAATTAAGTTCTTCATTAATTCTTTTTAATTCATTTATTTCAATTATTGTTAATTTAACAATTTCACAATTAAATTTGTTCGTTATTGAATCAGAATAATGTCGATATAAATATAATCCATCATTATAATAGTATACATTTTCAGCAACACTAAATGCCTTTGCATTAAATAGTCTATCTTGCCCTTTTTTTGCTTCTATAACAAATCTGCAATTATTGTTTTTTAAAAAATCTGTCTTGTATATTTTATTCCATAATGCAGTAATTGAGTAATTATTACTTTTATTATTTTGTAACAGCTTATAAAAAGGAGCGATTTGACATTCTTTAATTTCTTCTTTTGTTAATGAATGACTAATATCTGAATACTTTTCTCTATAATTATTATTCTTAGAAATTGTTTCATATGGATACATTAAAATATCTATATCATCATTGTTATTCAAAAAATCTAATATTTTATTATATGTATTTTCGCTAACATAGTCATCTGGATCTACAAAAGTAGTCCATTTCGTATTTGAATGTTCAATTCCAATGTTTCGCGAATATGATACCCCACTATTCTTTTGATGAATAACCTTTATATTTTTATTTTTCTTTTGATATTCATCACAAATTGCACCACAATTATCTGGAGAACCATCATCAATTAATATTGTATGGATATTATCGTTTTTTTGATTAAGAATACTCTCAATGCACTCTCGCAGATATTCTTCTTCTATTCTATAAATTGGCACTATTATAGTTAAATCATTTTTTTTCATATTAACTCCTAGTATTTATTTCTCTATTATGTTATATATTTGCTTCATAGTAAACATGATTTTATTTATTTCTTTTTTTTTTTTTTTTAGAATATTATTTGTTGAAATCTTATTA
>OMVK01000079.1 GCA_900314465.1 uncultured bacterium
ATTTTATTATTATCTTTATCATATAAGTATGATTTAGTTATTATAGATTTATTTAATTTAATAGTATATTTAATATTATCTTTATTATCATATAAATAATATATATTAGATAATTTATTTTTATTAGATATGTTTTCTTTTACTAATATACTATTTCTCTTACGATTATTTATTATATTTTGTGAATCTTCATCACTTTCTTTAGATATTTGTTTTAATACTTCCATTAAACTATCACTCATATAACATTAACCTTTCAATTTTTTATAGCATTTTAAATTACTTATTTGCTATTTCATCAGCCAAATCATCAAGTATTTTTTCTCTTGAAGTACCCCTAGAAGTATTTATCAAACGATATCCGTATTTTTTACAATCTTTTTTTAATAATTCATTTTTATTAAGTATTTCTTTTACATTACGTTCGATATCATCATGTGGTGCAGTTAATGGCCAATCAAATGATTTAGAATACTCTTTCATATCACTTCGTATATTTTTTTCATTAGCATCTAAATTTGCTAAAAAAAATATTTCTACTTGATCTGTATATAAAAACTTATTTAATTGTTCTGGTGTAAATATATAATCATATACTGAACTTATACCATAATTTGTTGCATCATTTAAACTTCTTTTAACAAGTTCATTTAATAAATTAATATATTTATCATCATTATGGTCATATAAAATTTCAAATGTATATTCAAGAGAATCAAGTAAATTATCAAAAGAATAATAATTATAATTATATTTTTTATGTAATTTGATAGCTAATGTAGTTTTACCTGCTCTTTTATTACCTGCAATTATTACTACTTTAGCTTTATTATTTGGTAATTTATTATTATTTATAAAATCTTTTTCACATTTTAAAACTGTATCATATTCATTTTTAGTATAAGCACATAAGTATACCGTTATATCATATGTTTGATAATTCTTGATAAAATATTTATAGGCTCTAAAGCACTCTTTACTAGACTCATAAACTGGGTCATCTAAGTTGCCTCCAAATATTCCTGAACTTATAAGAGGCATACTTATCGAATGTAAATTATTTTCTTTTAATACAAGAAATGAATTGTAATAAGCATCATATAATTCTTTAAAAGCTTTAGGTGTGCTGTTAAAATCAGGTCCAACTGCATGTATAATATACTTTTGATTTTTTAAATTAAATCCATTAGTTATCACAGCACTACCATCTTTAAGTGGTGTTTGATATTTATTGCAAGCTTCTGTTAATTCCCTGTAACCAGCCTCCTTAAAAATTGCCCCACATATACCAGCACCTGCTATTAAGTTCCTATTTGCAGCATTAACTACAGCATCAGCATTAATATTTAAACAAGAATCGTTTTTAATAATAATTTTATTCATGAGATTCACCTATTTCATTTTAGCATTCTAATTATCTATTAGTAAATGTTTTTACTTAATATAAGAAAAAATACACTTATTTTCAAAGTGTATTAATAATATTATTTTCTTCTTTTTGGTTCTTCTTGATTACATGGATCTGCCGTTTTATCTCCGAATTCACCATAATCATTTTTATTTATCTCTTTTTCTTTTTGTTCTAATAAATATGGCTCAATATCTAATTCATAGATAGAATCACATAATTTAAATAAATAGAATCCTTTTATTTCACTATAATTATTATCTTTCATAGCTTTATATAGAGCATCTTTATATTCATCACGTTCATTAGCTCTGATATATACTGGAGGTAGTCCTCTTAATTTAAACATTAAGTTTAATAAACTTCTAAATGTTCTTTTATTACCATCACTAAATGGCTGCATCTTTATTAATTTAACATTTTCTGTTACTACATAACCTATATAATCAATAATATCATCATTTTTTAAGTGATTTTGAGATTCTTCTTGTTTATCTGGATTTAAATATTCATTCATTTGATTTATTACTTCGTTATGTGAAGGTACATTGATATCATATCCATTCATTTTAACATCATTATCTCTAATATGTCCACCTATTCTTGTGCCTTCTTTATTTTTACTAATATTTTCTTTTATTTTTTCAGCTTCTTTTTTCTTTAAGAAATATCCTCTTATATCTTTATTTTTCTTTAAATTATTAGCTTCTTCCATTAAACTATCAGCTTTTTTATTTAATTCATCTATTTCCTTATATATTTCAGCATTATTTTTTTCATCAACATATTTCCATAATTTACCATTAATATTCATAGCTTCGATAAATATATTAAAGTTATTTTTATGTGCTTCGGTATCATAAGATTCGATATAGTCATAAACACTTCTTAAACCTTGTATTTGTTCTTTTGTATTATTTTTTTCAACTAAAGCTTCATTACATATATATTTATTTTTAAATGAATATATCATTCCATCATAATTAGGTTTTACAAGTCTTATATAAGATGTTAATATTTCTTTTGCAAGTAAACATGTAGGATCTTTTTTATATATTGATTTATAATTTTCTGCGATATGAAATAAAGCAAAACTTGTTGCAAGTAATTTACGTATATTATCACTTATATTATCATTTTTAACTATATTAGATTGATTATATTTCTCATTATTATCCATATAAATAATACACCTCTTTTGTTATTGATATTATAACATACACATATTTACCTAGCAAATTTGGTATTTTATTTATCTATATTATATTTATAAAAACCTTCCCCACTTAGTTTACCTAGTTTACCTTCATCTATATATTGTTTTAATAATTTAGCTATCTTTTTAAAATCATATGGAGCTAAGAATGAAGGTACTTTAGTATAATTTAATACTATTTCATATGCTGTTTTTAAACCAACTGTATCAAGTATTTGAAAAGGTCCTTTAGGTGCATGTGTACCCATAGTCCATGAAAGATCGATATCTTTATAATCAGATATACCTTTAACATATAAATCTAGTGCTGAAAATAAAAATGGAACTAACATGGAATTTAATAAATAACCATTTTTCTCTTTATACAATTTTAATGGTACCATACCAATAGATTTAGCAAAATTAGATATTTCATCCATATATTTTATATTAGTATATTTACTTAACATTACTTCAACCATATTATTTTTCCAAATAGTATTAGCAAAATGTAGTGCTAAATATTTGTCGAATCTTCCAGTAAATTTAGCCATTTTTGATGGAAGAAGTGTTGATGAATTAGTAACAATTATAGTATCTTCTTTTAAATAAGTACTAATTTTATTATAAAAATCTTCTTTAGCTTTAATATTTTCACTAACTGCTTCGATTACTAAATCACTATCTTTAAATACATCATAATTAGTAGTTAAATTAATTGATTTATAAGCATTATCTAATTTATTTATTAAATCTACTTCATTAAAATTATTATCACTTACTAATGCCATACAATAAGTATCTTTATTATAATTAATACTCATTTTATGTATATCTTCTTTTATTTCATTATATATTTCTTCTAATTTTGTTTTACATCTTTTAATACTATCATTACTTCTAAGCCAAATAGATGTATTATAGCCATGATATGCACACATCAATGCTATCTGACTTCCAAGTACTCCACCACCTGCGATTATTATATTTTTATAATTCATATTATCACTACCTTACTTAATATAAGTATAACATATTTGCATATATAATTTGTTAATGTTAGAATACCTTCTTGGTGATTTTATGAAGAAACTTGATAGTGATTTTTATCTAGATAAATATAGTTATATTAATAATGGTGAAGGTATTGCAGGAGTTGGTATCATAAGTAATAAACAAATGATTAATGTTTATACAAAATCTTTAAATAATATAGATGGTATAAGTGGACATGCTAATACAATTAAATATTTATTAGATAATATATATAATAAAGACTATGAAGATATAAAAGATAATATTATATTAATTAAATATATAAATGAATTTAATAGTAAATATTTAATTATATATAATATTATTTTTTATATCTTCATAGTCTTTATTATATATATTATCTATTA
>OMVK01000068.1 GCA_900314465.1 uncultured bacterium
TATTTTATTATTAATAATATATTCTATTACTATACTTAGTTATATTATATTTTATATAATAATATTATATATACTTAAAAACTTATTATATGAAATATCACCATCAATAAAAAATATTATTAATTTACAAAAAAATAAACAAAATTTAGATAAGTATTATACTAATTTAGTAGATAATAAATGTCTTAGTAATTTTAATAAAATATCTTTTAAAGAGTGTACATATGTCTATGAAGATTCAGGATTAAAAATAAAATTACCTGAATTTCAAATAAAAAAGAAGGATCATATATCTATCTTAGGAAAGAATGGACAAGGTAAAACTACTTTATTAAATATCTTATCTGGTATATATAAATTAGAGTCCGGTACTATGAGTATTGATAATGGAGTATCTGATGTGAAAATTGGTTCTATTTATATATCTAGAACTACTGAAATATTTAATTTAACACTAAGAGATAATATCTTATTAGGTAATAAAATAGATGATAATAAACTATTAGATTTAATTAATGAAATAGGTTTAACTAAATGGTATAAGACACTTCCTGATGGACTAGACACTTTACTTGGTAAACATAATATTGAAGTTAATAATAAAGAAAGAGAAAAAATAAATATCTTAAGGGTAATAGTATCTAACTTTAATTTAGTATTACTAGATGAACCTACATATGATTTAAATATTGAAGATGAAAATGTAATTGCTGAAATGCTAAAAAAATATTTGAAAGATAAAACAATGATAATTGTAACTCATAGACCAATATTATCTAATATATGCGATATACATTATTTTATGAAAGACCATGAATTACAATTAAGTGAAACACTTTTATAAGAATGTTTAAAAAGCATTCTTTTTTTATTGACATTTTATTATTAATATACTAATATTACGATTGTCAGTTAACTGACAAAATGGTGAGCTATGAAAAATACAATGTTATTCAAATTTAAACTTATTTATAATCTTGTAGTAAAGAAAATTACAAAAGATAAAAACGATTATCGTCCAAGTTCTACACAAATGCTCATAATAGAATATTTGATGAACCATGATAATGTAAGACAAAAAGATTTAGAAAGTAAATTACAAATATCTAGAGCGACAATATCAGATGTCTTATCTACTATGGAAAAACATAATCTTATCGAAAGAAAGATAGATGATAAAGATACTAGAACTAATATTATTATCTTAAAAGAAGATGCTAAAAGAAAAAAGGAATATGGAGATAAGAAATTAAAAGATATTGAAAAACAAGCATTAAAAGGTATAAGTAATGATGATATAAATTATTTTAATAATTTATTAGATAAAATTATTGATAATATGAAAGGAATAAAAGAATGAAGGAAATACAAAAATTATTTAAAAATTTAGATAAAAAAGATTTTTTATTTATGATAATAACATCTTTATTTGTCTTAATTAATGTTTATTTTGAATTAAAAATGCCTGATTATATGTCAGAAATAACTAGGTTAGTTGAAACTGAAGGTAGCGAAATGAATGATATTATTCACAATGGTGGGTTCATGTTACTTTGTGCTCTTGGTTCAATGGGAAGTATGATAGTTGCTAGTCTATTTGCTGCTAAAGTTGCTGCAGATTTTTCTAAAAATACTCGTAAAGCTTTGTTTGATAAAGTTGAAAACTTATCAATACATGAAGTAAAAAAGTTTAAAACATCAAGTTTAGTAACAAGAACAACTAATGATATAACACAATTACAAATGCTACTTGCAATGGGTAGTGTACTTTTAATCAAAGCACCAGTAACTGCAATTTGGGCCTTAATAAAAATACTAAATAAAAATGTTACTTGGACAATAATAGTTGGAGCTTTTGTAATAGTAATATTAGTAATACTTGGAACCATAACATCAATAGTATTTCCAAAATTTGATGTTGTGCAAAAACTAACTGATAGAGTTAATGAATTAACAAGAGAAAACTTAATAGGTATAAGAGTAATTAGAGCATTTAATGCTGAAAATTATCAAGAAAATAAATTTAATGATACAAATGATAAGTTAACTAAAACACAATTATTTATTCAAAAAATGTTTTCTATTATGAATCCAGTTATGTATTTAGTTATGTATGGATTAACACTATTTATATATTATTTTGGTGCAAACATGATAAATTCCGCAGCACTAACTAATAAGTTATCTATATTCAGTGATATGGTTGTATTTTCATCTTATGGTATGCAAGTAATCATGTCATTCTTAATGCTTGCAATGATTTATACAATGATACCAAGAGCAAGAGTGTCAGCTTCTAGAATAAATGAAGTACTTGAAACAGATATATCTGTAAAGAATGGAACAAAAACAATTGATGATGTTAAAGAACATGGTACAGTTGAATTTAAAGATGTTAGTTTTAAATATCCAGATGGGCAAGATTATGTAATAAAAGATATTAATTTTAAAGTAAACAAAGGGGAGATAGTAGCTTTTATTGGTGCAACTGGTTGTGGAAAAACTACTTTAATTAATTTAATACCAAGATTATATGATACAAGTAAGGGTTCTGTTTATGTAGATGGAATTAATGTAAAAGATTATAATTTCTATCACTTAAATAATATTGTTGGCTATGTTCCCCAAAAAGCTATTATGTTTGATGGAACAGTAAAATCTAATATTTCTTTTGGAAGTTGTAATAAAGTTATTGATGATAAAAAAATAAATGAAGCTATTAGAGTAAGTCAAGCAGAAGAATTTGTAAGTAAAATGGATAAAGGAATCAATTCACATATTGCTCGTGGTGGTACTAATGTTTCTGGCGGACAAAAACAAAGACTTTCAATTGCCCGTGCAGTTGCAAGAGACCCGGAAATATATATTTTTGATGATACCTTCTCAGCACTTGATTACAAAACAGATTCAGAATTACGTAAAGAACTAAAAAAATATACTAAAGGAGCAACAACACTAATTGTAGCTCAAAGAATTGGTACTATTATGAACGCTGATAAGATTATTGTTATAGATAATGGAAAATGTGTTGGTATGGGAACTCATAAAGAATTAATGAAAACATGTGAAGTATATAAACAAATAGCTCTATCTCAACTTAGTAAGGAGGAATTGTAATATGCATCCAGGACCAAGAAGAAATAATGAAAAACCAAAAAATTTTGGTATTTCAATGAAAAGATTGTTTAAAGAATTAAGTCATTTTCGTAAATTTATCTATATAGCATTTATATTTGCAATAGTAAGTTCCATATTATCAATAATTTCTCCTAATTATTTATCTAAATTAACTGATGAAATAACAACAGGTTTAACACCAGATAAAACATATATTGAAACAATAAGTAACGATATCACTGATAATATAAAAAATATAAATGTAACTGATATAATGCTTGATACATCTATAAGTAATGAAGATAAAATAAAATTTACTCAGGTTATGGCATCAATGTCTACTACTAATTCAGAAAACATGGATATTAATGAATTAGTTAATAATTTAAAAGAAATACCAGATAGTATATTAGATAAAATATTACCTACATTAACTATAGATTATGCAACTATAACTACAAGTGATCAATTAGAATATTTAAATATCTTAAGTAAGTATACAAACACTACTGATACAAATGAATTATATGAATTATTAGATTCGCTACCAGATAGTATTAAAAACCTAATCGAACCTAAAATGAAGATGGATAATATTAAAAAAATAACTCTTATTTTAATAATACTATATTTAATAAGTGCTTTACTTTCATTCTTTGAATCATTATTAATGGCTTATGTATCTAATGAATTTGGTAATGAATTACGTAAACGTATTGTTTTAAAAATAAATAAATTACCACTTAAATATTTTGATTCACATGAAATAGGTGATACACTTTCAAGAATAACAAATGATGTAGATACTATTACTCAAAGTATGAATCAATCATTTTCTACATTAGTAAGTTCTATTACATTATTAGTTGGAACAATAATAATGATGATAATTACAAATGGTACTATGGCATTAACTGCAGTTGTATCTTCCATTATTGGTTTTGTATTAATGATATTAATATTATCTAAATCACAAAGGTATTTCAATGAAAGACAAATAGAATTAGGCAAATTAAACTCACATATCGAAGAGACATATTCAGGATTATTAGTTGTAAAAACATATAATGGTAAAAATATATGTGATAAAGAATTTGATAGACTAAATGAAAGTGTTTATAAAGCTAATTTTATGAGTCAATTCTTATCAAGCCTAATGCAACCATTAATGGGATTTATTGGTAATTTTGGTTATGTATGTGTATGTGTAGTAGGTGCAGTACTTACAATGAATGGAACTATTACATTTGGTGTTATCGTAGCATTCATGACTTATATTAGAATGTTTACAAGTCCACTTTCACAAATAGCACAAGCATTTACAAGTCTTCAATCAGCAGGTGCAGCAAGTGATCGTGTATTTGAATTTATTGATGAAAAAGAAATGGAAGATGAATCAAAATTAACTGATAGTTTACCAATAAAAGAAGCTAAAGGTTATTTTGAATTTAAAAATATTAAATTTGGTTATAATGACGATAAGATTATTATTAAGAATTTCAATGCCAAAGCAAAACCAGGTGAAAAGATAGCAATTGTTGGACCAACAGGTGCAGGAAAGACCACTATGGTTAACTTACTAATGAAATTTTATAATATTAATGATGGTGATATAACTATAGACAATCATTCGATTAAGAATTTAAAGAGGGAAAATATTCATAAATTATTTACCATGGTTTTACAAGATACTTGGTTATTTAATGGAACACTTAGAGAAAATATAGTTTTTAATCGTGAAGGTGTCAGTGATGAACAAGTTATGAAAGCATGTGATGCTGTAGGACTAACACATTTTGTTAATACCTTACAAGTTGGACTTGATACTATTATTTCTGATAATAGTGAAGTATCAGCTGGTCAAAAACAGTTAATAACTATCGCAAGAGGTATGATTGAAGATGCTCCATTCTTAATCCTAGATGAAGCAACATCTAATGTCGATACAAGAACAGAAGAACAAGTTCAAAAAGCTATGGATAAATTAATGGAAAATCGTACTTCATTTATAATTGCTCATAGACTTTCAACAATTAAAAATGCTGATTTAATATTAGTAATGAACGAAGGAAATATAATTG
>OMVK01000067.1 GCA_900314465.1 uncultured bacterium
GTATTTCTTTATTAACATACTTATTTATTAGAAGAAAAAAATTATTTAATAGATTATAATACATGAATACACTAGTAAAAACTAGTGTATTTTATGTTAAATTAATTTATATCTTATTTTATAATGATTATATTTATTGTATAATTTTGTTTGGTTTTTTGGAGGTAATATGGCAATAACAGAAAGTGATTTAAAACAAGAAAATAAGTATTTAGCTGATACTGTTTCAATTATTGATAATGAACTTGATAGTGCTGGTAAAGATTTATTTCAAAAAGAAAGTGAACTTCAAGAGTTTAAAAAGTATGTTTGGGAAGGCAGTGCTGAATTTGATTCAGGTGAACTTGCAAACTTAATTGGTGATAGTGATTTACAAACTAATATCTTAAATGAAAAAGCATCGCATGTAAGAAAATTAACTAAAGTAAGAAATCATCCATATTTTGGTTCTTTTGTATTTGATGATGATAAATATTATATAGGTATTACATCAGTAAAAAAAGAATTAAATTATTATGTTTATGATTGGAGAGCTCCGATTAGTTCACTATTTTATGATTATGGTATTGGTAAGTGTTCATATGATGCACCAGATGGTAAAGTAGAAGGTAATATGTCCGAAAAAAGACAATATCAAATAGAAGATGCTAAATTAAAACATGTATTTGAAACTAATATGAATATTGATGATGATATGCTTCAGGAGGTTCTTGCTCAAAATTCATCTGATAAAATGCAAAATATAGTTAATACTATTCAAAAAGAACAAAACCAAGTTATCAGAAGTAATACAGAATCTAATATGATAGTTCAAGGTATTGCAGGTTCAGGTAAAACTTCTGTTGCTCTACATCGTATAGCTTATTTACTTTATAAAATACCATATTTATCTAGTGGTAATGTCTTAGTATTTTCACCTAACCAAGTATTTACTGAATATATAAGTAATGTTTTACCTGATTTAGGTGAAGATAATACTATGCAAACTACATATCATGAATTCTTAAGTACATTTATAAGTGAATATTGGCATGTAGAATCTTATAGTTCATTTGTAGAAAGATATTATAAGGGTGAAAAACAAGATAATAATTTAATTAAATTTAAATTAAGTGATAAGATGAAAGAAGTTATCGAAGAATTTGTTAAATATTATTCTTATGGTGCTAAATTCACTTCATCACTTGAACATAATAAGATAGTAATTAGTCAAGATGAACTAAATGAATTATTACATGATAGATATTCAGATAAACCATTATTTGAAAGAATAGATTTAATAAGTGAACATATTAATAATAGATATTATAAAGGTCTTAGTAAAGATTTAAAAACTATTAAAAATAAATTATTAAAAATAAGTAATATTAAAGAAGATTATAAATTTATATATAAAGCTTTATTTTTATCTAAATTATTTAAAAAATATTATATTAATGATTTTGATGTTAAAGATAATAGTAAAAGATTAAGTGATCATGTTATACCATATGAAGATGCTACACCTTTTATATATTTAAAATGTTTACTTGAAGGTTATCCATATCAAGTTGCTATGAGACAAGTAGTAATAGATGAATGTCAAGATTATACTTATTTACAATATTTTATTATACATAAGATATTTAAGAATGCTGATTTTACTATCTTAGGTGATGTTAATCAAACAGTTAATCCTTTTTATAAATATGATAGTTTAACTATATTAAAAGATATATTTGAAGATGCTACTTATGTAGAGCTTAATAAGACTTATAGATCATCTCCAGAAATAATAGAATATGCTAATAGTATACTTAATTTAAATCATGTAAGTGCAATTAGAAGAACACAACATTTACCTGTTATTAAAAGGGATATTAAAGATTTAAAACATATTGGTAAAGATATTAAATATTTAAAAGATAAATATAAGAGTGTTGCTATTATTACTAAGAGTATTGATGAAGCTAAAGTTATATATGATTCTTTTAAAGATAGATATAATAAGATAAGTATAATAGATGCTAGTACTAAGAAATATTATACTGAACTTGTAGTAGTACCTGCATATCTTGCTAAAGGCTTAGAGTTTGACGCTTGTATTATTATTAATAATTATGATACTGATAAATATTTATATTATGTATCTGTTACTCGTAGTCAACATGAATTAATAGTATATGAATAG
Source organism: uncultured bacterium (assembly GCA_900314465.1). GTDB lineage: Bacteria > Bacillota_I > Bacilli_A > RF39 > UBA660 > UBA6985. The sequence goes on from OMVK01000067.1 coordinate 2,171, forward strand.
AATTAATTTAAGTTAATTCTATTTTTATATGTTAAGATATTTTATGGAGGTTTATATGTTAGATATTGATTATTTAAATGAAAAAAATATTGAAAAGAATGAAGAATTATTTACTGAAAGTGATTTAGAATATCCTGATATTATAGAAGATGGTGAGTATTTACTTGATGAAAATGGTAATAGAGTAGGTACTAAGGGTGATAGGAATGCCAAAGTTATCATGGATAAGATATTAAAAGAAGGATGTTGGGATAAAAATCCAAGAACACATTATATAGATGGTAGTAAAGCATATACATTAAGTTTAAATAATAAAGTTAATTGGACATATGATTTATCTAAAAAAGAATCGCCAATACTTACTTTAAGACCTATTGCTGTTAAGAGTGGTATTAAAGAAATATTTTGGATATATCAAGATCAAAATACTGATTTAAATTTATTAAAAAATAAATATGGTATTACTTGGTGGGATTCTTGGGCACTTAAAGATCAAAATGGCAATAATTTACATACTATTGGTTCAACATATGGAAATATTATTTATGATTATGATCAAATAGATGATTTAATAAATGGACTTAAAAATAATCCAGATGGAAGAAGACATATTATAGATATGTGGCAGTTTGAAAGTTTTAAGAAACCTCATGGACTTAAACCATGTGCATATTCGACTGTTTGGAATGTAAGACATGGAAGAGATGGTATAGATTATCTTGATATGAAATTAATTCAAAGATCAAGTGATTTTATGGTAGCAGGTTCGATTAACCAAATTCAGTATATTGCACTTCAAGAAATGATTGCTAAATGTACTGGTTATACTCCAGGTACATTTACTTGGGATGTTCAAAATATTCAGATATATGATAGACATATTAAAAATGCTATCGAAGAATTAAGAAGAAAACCAATAGACTCTAAACCATATTTAGTAGTAGATTCAAAAGAATCTGATTTTTATAAATTAAAACCAGAAGATATTGTTTTAAAAGATTATCCTAGAGAAAAAATAAAAGAAAAGAATCCCCAACAACATTTTGATTTAGGTATTTAAAATGAAGAATGTTAGTATGATTGCTGCGATTGGAAAGAATAGAGAACTTGGTATAGATAATCACTTAATATGGCATTTTAGTGAAGATATGAAATTTTTTAAAGATAATACTATTAATAAAAATATTATTATGGGAAGAAACACTTTTGAATCATTACCACATTTATTAAAAAATAGAACACATTTAGTATTAACAAGTAAAAAATATGATATAGATGGTATTAAAGTATTTAATTCAATAGATGAAATAACAGATTATATCAATAATAACAGTAATTTAGAATATATGGTTATTGGTGGTGCTAGAGTATATCAAGAATTTATTGATTTAAGTGATTCTTTATATATAACTGTAATAGATGATAGTCATATAGCTGATGCTTATTTTCCAGTAATAGATAATAATATATGGAATAGGAGAGTATTAAGTAAACATAATCATGATAATATTAATTATGAACATGTTTTATATACAAGAAAACTTAAATAAATATTTTTATTGAAAATAAGTTATATGTTTTCTATAATACACATATAGGGAAGTGATAGTATGGCTCATGATATATTACTTGTTATCGTAGGTATTATTATTGGAATTGCTATTGGTATTTTTATATCAAGATTTTTAGTTAAAAAAGAACTTGAAGATAATCCACCAATTAATGAACAAGTTATTGCTCAATTAATGACTAGTATGGGAAGAAAACCTAATAGTAAACAAATTAATCAAGTAATGCAACAAATGAGAAAATATAATAATACTAGTAGTAAGAAGAAAAAGTAAAATGAAGATAGATTTATTTAAATTAAATAATTTAGGTCATATTCAAGTAGATTCTGATTATGATATTAAAGAGACTACTAATGATATTAAAAAAGTAGATAAATGTCATGTAGATGGTGAGTTTTCAATAGATTATGAAGATAATATTATTTTTAATGGTAGTATTAATGGGACATTAATTTTAGTTGATGCTTATTCACTTGATGCTGTTCCATATGACTTTAATGTGTCTTTAGAAGATGAAATAGTAGGTAAATTTGAAGACTTTTATCGAATAAATAAAAATTCACTTGATATTTTCCCGTTTATATGGGAAAATATTGTTTCGGAAGTTCCCATTAGGGTAACTAAAAATAGTAAACTACCGAAAACCAGTGGTGATGGTTGGTTAGTAAATAAAGAGTAGCATAAAGCTACATACAGGAAGGAGTGTAAGAACATGGCTGTTCCATTCAGAAGAACTAGTAAGACTAAGAAAAATATGCGTCGTACTCATTTAGTTAAAGAAGCACCAAGTGTAACTACTTGTCCTAAATGTGGTGCTACTATCAAACCTCATAGAGCTTGTCCAGAATGTGGATACTATAAAGGTAAAGAAGTTATCAAAGTTGATTCTAAGGAAAATAAGTAATAATCACACAAAAAGTGTGATTTTTTTATATTTTAGTGTATAATCTATTTAAGAGGGTAGATAATGATGAAGAATAATAAACTTATATTAAAACATTGTCCTAATTTTTATAATATTATTAATTATGAATATTATGATGAAGATACACTATCTGCTAAATTAATCGAAGTATATCAAGATTATGTATTTAAAGTAGATATTAATAATAAAGTAGAAGTAAGTAATTTGGAAGAATTAGATACTATCTTAGGTAAATATATTAATGATTATTCTTTTAGAAATGAATTAAAATCAGAAATGACTCGTATTAGAGTTAGAAAAGATGAAGATATTTTAAAAGCTATAGTTAACTGGATTATTAAAGTTAATGATAATTATGAAGTTGGTTATACTCGTAATATTTACTTCTCGAGGTGGATTTAATGGAAAATGAATATTATGAAAGTAATCCTAAAAAAGCTAAGAAAACATTTATATTAATAACTTTAATAGTTGTTATTTTATTTATAGTATTTTTATTTGTTAAGAATGCTTTTACTTTTAAAGTTAAGAGTGTTATTACTTATGAAGCTGGTGATAAAGTAAGTGATAATATATCTGATTATCTTTTAAATAAGATTATTAATATTAATGATTATGAACTTGATTTATCTGATGTTATTAAAGATAATGGTATATTAAATACTACTGGTGAATATACTTTTACAGTTATTTATAAGGGTAATAGACAAAGCGGTAAGTTAATTGTTAAAGATACTACTAAACCTAAAGTTACGATTAATGATTTAGTAGTTGGGTTAAATGAAGACTTTAGTGAAAGTGAGTTTTTAATGACTTGTGATGATTATTCACTTCCATGTAGTGTATCTTTAAAAAAAGGTACTATTAAAGATTTAACTAGTGAAGTTGGTAAAAAGAGTGTTGATTTAATTGTTAAAGATAATGCTGGTAATGAAACTATTACTAGTGCTAACTTAGAAGTAAGAAATAATTATAGTCTAGAAACTAGTAAAACAAATGATTTAGAGGTTTCTTATACAGACCCCATAGTAAGTGATTGGGATAAGAAAACTTATGTCTTATCATACTCTAAAGCTTTTGATCCTAATGATGTTAATAATTCAAGATGGGAATATTATTATGATATGATTGAATCAGATTATTCTAATTATTTACCTAGTGAATATAAAGGTATGAGTATTAAAAGTGCACAAGTATTAACTGTATATAATAGGTTTCATTATATTATTGGTTTTGCTATTAGAGTAGAACTAGATGATGGTACTATTACTTATCTAACTAATGGTGAATAAATGAAAAATAATATTTTAAATATTATATTAAGTATCTTACTTTCAATAACTACATTTTTAGTAATATTAGTATTTACAATATTTAATAAAAATTA
>OMVK01000066.1 GCA_900314465.1 uncultured bacterium
TATAATATTTTTAAATAATAAGAAACTTATTATTATCATGCTTAATACACTTATTAATAATATAATAGTATTCATATTATTATCTATTATAAAAGTATTTAAACAACCAATATATAAAGAAATAAATATAAATAATATTGGTATTAGTATTAATATTAATATCATATAAATCATCCTAACAAGAAAATTGTATCATAATAAAAAATAAAAAAGTAGATATATTAATCTACTTCTTTTGATTCTTCATGATTTACATTAGTATTTGTATTATAAGTTGGTTTGTATGATTCTTTATCTGTTACTACTACTTGTGGTTTACTTTCACTTATTGTATCAGTTTTGTTACCATAAGTATTAGGATAATAACCAACTGGTGCACTCTTTGAACTAACTACTTTTTCATCGTTCTTGTATTCAGTTACTCTAGTTGGAGTTACAATACGTGAACCAACACCAACAGCAGACTTACCATTAACTTTTAATTGTACTGAAGAATTATTAATACGATTATTTTCAGCCATTTCTTGAGCTTTTATTTGAACTTTTTCATTAACTTTACTCTTTGTACGTACTTTACTTACAATAAGTAAGACAAATAGAATTAAACCTATTCCACTTACTCCACCAAATAAGATTAATGCTTTATAATCTTTTTTAAAATGTATGGTATATGTTGTACTATTAGCATCACCACTTTGACCATAGGCAACTGTGATATAAGCATTTGCATCTTTCATATCATGTGTTCCATCACCTGTTATAACAACATCAGAACTATTAGCTTGTGCAAGAATATATACTTCTTTTACATTAAATGGAATAGATACAGTATATTCTAATTTACCAGGTTCAAAATCAGGTATTAAATCATAGTTTACAACATCTAAATTAACAAGTGATGTATCATGTGTTCCTGTTCCAGGTCTTGTAATTATTACAGAATGTGTTGCAGTTCCACCATTATTATCTCTTAATATTAATGATATTGTATTAGTACCTTCATTTAAATTCTTTTCACCTGTACCAACTATAGTTATTCCTTCAGGTGCAGTAGCATTTACTGTTACTTTTTCTGTTTCAGGATTAACTGTTACATAATAAATACCATTTTGTTCAGTTACTTCAAAATCATCAACTGTTACTGATAATAAATATAGTAAGTTTTGAGTAGTTGTAGTTTCAGTGGCAGCAGTTGTAGTTGCAACTACTTGTGTTGATGCGACACTACCAGCTCTTGTTGTTCTTCTTGTTGTAGGTGCTTGTGTAGTTGTAGTTGTTGTAGTTGTTGTTACTGCTCTTATATTAAAAGTACCAGTACCTGAAATAGTACCAGGAACTTCATTAAATTCACTATCACCATGTGATGACATAGTTACTGTAAGTTTTCCTGTACCAGGACTTGATGTACTAATAGTAAATACAGCAAATGCTCCACTTGTTGGATCTCCACGATATAAAAGCAAATTACTACCTATCCAATTATTTTGGTTTTGTACACTTACAACATTAGCACCACTTATAGTATAACTACCAGTAATTGAGGTAATTTGTTCGCCTGTTGTTGAAGCAGTACATGTAGTATTTTGACCAGCAGTTACATCATTACACCTAACTGATATTCCTAGTGCATTTGCTTGTGCTATACCAAAATTCATTGATATTATTAAAGTTAATAAAAGTAAAATTTTATTATTTCTTTTCATAGTTGCTTCCCTTTCTTCTTATTATATAAAATATCAATATTATTACTATTATTATCATAACAACAATTATTAATGGTTTACAATTATGTTTACTTTTATTTACATCATGGTTTACATTATCAACAATAACATTACTACGATAATTCTTATCGCTATATTCTAAATAATTTATCGTATAATCTATCTTACCTATATTACTTTTTGCCTTGAATTTTAAAGTACCAACTGAATAATTATTACCATCTTTTTCTGTATCACTATAAATAGATATTCTATTTTCTATACTTTCACCCTGCCAAAAATCATCTTTAGCAAATTCAATAAATTCTACATTATTATTTATTTTATATTGCATATCTATCGCATTTACAGGATATTCAGTGTTTACGATGACATCACAAGTAAATTCGGTATTTTTTTGTATATTTTCAGGACAATTAATAGATACCATATTTTCAGCAGAAACAAGAAGAGGAAATATTAGATAAATTAATAATATAATATATAATTTTTTCATATTTCCTCTACTCCTAAATATTCTTTAGATAATTATTTACATATGAATATAATTTAGATACATCAGTAACTGTTATTGTATCTGTTTTACGAATTTTTGCTGCTTTTAATAAGTTACTGTCAGTTATTTTTCTTTCTGGATTTGAAACATGTGCATATATTCTGGCAACATCAGTAAGTGTTATTTTACCATCAGCATTAACATCACCAATTAAAATTATGGTATATGTTGCATCACTAGGATTTTCTAGTGTCATATTGGTTCCAATTAATGTACTTCCTGATGAAACACTACTTGTTACATCATTTCCATTTTTATAGAATTTATAACCTGAATTTAATCCAGTTAAATGAGAAGTTAATTCAGATAGACTAACACTCTTTTCACCATTAGTTAATCTATTAATAAATAATATCTTATTATCATGATCTACTGAATAGTAATCACTATCTAATGGTGCTTTAACATTAATAGTTAATGTCTTAGTTAAATCACTATTTTTAACAGTAATTGTAGCACTACCAGATTTTAGTGCTGTTAAAATATTATTTTCTATTTTAACAATACTTGGATCTGATGATTCGATAGTAAATTCAGTATCTGTTATATTAGTTGGTGTATATAATTCTTGAATACTAGATGAATTATTAGTAATCATATCAATTGAATCTGTTGTTACTTCACTACCATCAATAAGTATACTTAGTGTTTCTGCACTTATATATTTATTTATTTTTATATTTTGTGTTGTATATGGATTACCATTAATACATACTGAAACTGTATAATCACCAGCTTCTAAATCTGTGATATCACTAACTTGATGTAAATAAGTTATACCATCTTCAACACTGGTTGTTACATCTTTTATTTCTTTTACTTCTTTTAGATTCTTATAGAATTTAATTGAGAATACTGATGTATCATCAGTAGGATATGTAGTTGAATATGTATAATTTATATTAAAACCATCTTTATCATAAATAGCATTTGGATTAGATGCATATGATTTTTTAGTAGTTATTGTAGATGAATCATCAAGAGTTAGTCTATAATAATTATCATTTATAACAAAATTTAATTTATTAGATATAGATGTAGAATCACCTTTTACATATTTAACATATGCTGTATATGTTCCGGCTGGTGCTTTAAATGAATTAATTCCAATCTTATATGTTATTACACCAGTTGCTGTTTCACTATTTGTAATAGTAAAACTACTTGTTACATCATTACCTGCAGCGTCTTCGATAACACAACTTGTTAATGCTAAATCATTACTATCAAGTGATGATGAATTTAATTTAAAGGTATAATATTGTCCATCTTTATCTGAATATATTGGTGATGTAGATGGTATCATACTATATATTTCTAATTCTTTATATGTATCATAAATATGTATTGTTCTAGTCGTTGTAGTTGTTACATTTAAATTAGGATCTGTGTATGTAAATACGATATTATAATCACCTGCTGTAAACTTATTTGCAATTATATTAATAATAATATTTGAACTATTTACATCAGTTGAATAATAACTTGAATCCACTTTATTACCATCTTTATCTGTTAAAGCTATTACTAAGTTAGATAAGTATGCATTATGTTCTGATGTATATTTATAAGTAAATGAACCACCAATATTATTGTGTACTAGGCCATCATTACTTGTAGTATTAATACTTGGATTATTAGCAATTGTTATCTTAGATAGATAATCAGATACATCATAATCAATATCACGTATTACTGTTTTACCATTAATTGTATATGTTGTTTCAAATGTATATGTACCTGTAGATAAGACATCACTTGCATATGATGCTACGACATAGAAGCTTGTTTCGTCTATCTTTTCATAATCTAATGTATATTGGCTCTTAACATTATCTCCAGCTAAACTTGTAATAGACGAATTACTAATAAATTTAGCTACAGCACTACTTCCAACTAGACCATCACTACCTGTATATATATAATCAATGTTATCTGTTGTAATTAAGAACTTAACTTTTCCTCCATCAGGATTATTTGGAATTAATGGATCTGGATCATAAACAACTGATGTAATATCAAAATCAAAATATGTTTGATATACATCAAATGTATATGTATCTTCGACTGTTTCACTATTATCTTGTGTATTATATATAGCATGAAGTGTATATGTATCAGTTGAACTCAATTTACCTTTATTATATGTTACTTTAACATTTCCTTTGTTCTTTTCATCTTCATCTATTGAGAATACACTTGACATATCATTACCTAAGACATCAGTAATTTTTAATAAAACATCACTAGTTGAAATACCTGAAACTGAATATGTACCTGTTATTGTACCATTAGAGTTAACATATAAACCATCTACAGTTTTTCCATTTATAACTGATTTTTCTTCAATATCATCATTAAAATTAATTTTTGCATATTGTGAACTAACAGTAAATGTTTTAACGTTGTAATCATTTTGTGAATAATATAATACTAATGCATATGTTCCAACTGGAATCATATTGTTTGAATCTTTAATAGTTAATTCAAGAGTACCATTTGTACCAGTAGTATTATTTGCACTAAAGTATGAACCATATTGATTGCTTTCAGGATTACATGTATCTGATGAATCAACACATGATGTATTAATACTCCATTTTACATTATTAGTATGGGCTGGTGAATCAATGGTTGCAGTTAATTTAGTATCTGAGATATTTTGATAAAATTCATTTACATCTTCGACATTTCCACTGGCATCAGTAAACGTACCTGTGATATCTAATGACTTAAACGACCAATCAAATATTTCACGGAAATTTAAGGCTTTATCTTCTGGATTTTGTCCCTTTGGATATGAAGCTTCGATAAAATAACCACCATCTAAATCAAGTAAATCTTTATTAATTGTAAAGTCAATTGTTCCTGTGCATGTAGTTGAACCATCATCTGCACAAGTTAAATTTTCAATAGTATGAGATGGGAATACTCTACTTGTTAAATCAACATCATCACTTGAAACATCAACTGTTTGTGGTGTATCACTAGTAGCATCATTATAATAAATTATAAATGAAATATTCTTAGCTTCATCTTCATTCATATCGTTTGTTTCATATTGTATTTTAAATCCCATTTTATCATCATCTGCATATGGTGTATAGCCATAAAGGAAATGATAAGAATAACTATTTTCTACGACATTGAAATTCATTGAAGCAGTCTTAGTAACACCATCTTCGGTATAAGTAAATGTAATACGATATTTACCTATTTCCGAATTATTAGCAACATTTGCTAATTTAAATGTATATAATCCATTATCATCATCAGTTTTTTTATAGGTATGTGATAATTCAAAGAATTTAACTCCATTATAATAATATCCATCATCTTGTAATGTTAAACTACGAATATCAACTTCTGATGCATACCAATCAATGCTTGCAGTAATATTTTCAGGATTACTTAAGTTAAACGCATTGACATAAATATTTGCTGATGAATTAAAGTTGTGTGCGAGATTAATATTACCTGTCTTAGTTGTATCTATAACAATACCACGATATTTATTTGTAAAGTCCATTACATATATACTTGCTGGAGCTGAAATATTATTATCTGGATTTGTATAATTTACTACTAATCTATAAAAACCTTTATTAATTGTTCCAAGAGTAGTAAGGGTAACAAAGTGTTCCTTTAACTCATTTACTACGGAATACTTATCTAAGTCTGTTTTTATTGGTTCAAAGCTATCGGTTGCATCTGTCCATGATGAATCAGTACATGTATTAACGTCTGTAGCATTACAATATTGAAGAGAGTATGTAATATTTTCATATTGATATATATACTTTGGTTCAATAGATATTTCTTCTGTACTTTGACTATTATAATATAGCGTATTTAAATCATCACTTGCATTTGAGCTACTATAATGACTTAAATCTATTTCGTAACTAGGATCATCATAATCAATAAATGTCATATGTATATTACGATCCCAATATTCTGGGTAAACTGCTTTGGAAATAACAGCATCACTACTAGTATTAGTGTATCCAATACTAGTTTGTGAACTATAATCTACATAAATATAATATCTACCTTTACTAACTTCCGTTACTGGAGTAATTGTAAATGCATGGTCATAATCTGTTGCATCTGTTGTTTGAACAACATCAAATTTATCTTTTACATCATAATCGCTTTCATCACATGTTATTCCTGTATCCAATCCACATAATGCTGTATCATATGAACCATTAAGTGTATTAACAATTACATTACCATCATCATCTTCATTAAAGTTTTGCATTACATATACAAGATTATTTGCATTAGTACTACTCTTAGTTCCATAATCTTTAGCAGTTATTGTTGAGCCATCTTTAAGTGTTAATGTAGTTCCTGTTGTATCATTTGATACTTTAACTACATCAATATTTGAGGTAATATTTCCATTTGTTCCTGAATAACCTCCATTATTAATAACATTAATAATATCTTTATATTTTCCTGTTGTATCACTTCGAGAAATTGTTATATTACTGCCCGTTATATCACTCCAAGCAGTATCTGATGCTGAATCTCTTTCTTTATATACACCAGTTATTTGAGTATCACTTATTGAATTAATTTGTAGTTGATAATCTGTTTGTTTGTAGAAATATAGGTTTCCATTATCATCTAAATTAGCTCTTTGGGAATATATTTTATATTTTAATGATTCAAGACTGAAACTAGTACTTGGATCTGTTTCACCTTTTACCATATGTAAACCAATATAATATTCATATTTTTTATTTGCTGGAGAATAACCAGAGTTTAATGGGTCGGCTTTTTCGAAATGTCTATCTAAATCAGTTTTTAAATAATAATCAAGTTCTGAATCCTCAAGTACAAATGGAAGTGATAATGATTTTTCACCATTTTTATATGTAATAGTAACTGTATAAGCACCAACATACTGACTCTCTACAGTTTCATCACCAAAATAACCTACACGGTAAATAATATATTTACCATTAGAATCTTCTCCTAAAGAATAATCAAATGAGAAATATTTATTAGTAACACTAGTATCTCTTGTACCTTCATTAGTTTTATTCTCAATATCTGAATAAACCCAATTACTCTTATAAATAGTTGTACTTGCATTATCACTATAGTTTTCTGGATGATATACTATTTCAACATTTTGAATATCTAAATCATCATTATAATTTTTACTATAGTTATAATAATAATCACTTGTAATATAATCAGAATTATCATCTGTTACAAGACCATATCCATAATATACTTTATATGAAGTAATACCACCACCAGAAGCTCTTAATATTTGGTTAACTGAACCAATGCTTAATGAATAACAATCAACTATTTTTCTTAAATATCCATCACTAGTTAATTTATATTGTGCAACCAACTGTGGATATACAGTAGAATAAGCTTTGTTAAAATCTGTTAGAGGCATTACTTGTTCTTTACCATTTGCATCAAGATAATGTACGACAGTGGTATGTATAACTCTTGGTGCTGTTGTAGTTGTTGTAGTTGTTGTTGCATCAGGTGGTAAAGTATAATCTTCATCATCTATTCTATAAATATTTAATTTAGTAGAATTATATTCTGTCTTATATATAAAATGTCCATCAGAATTTATTTCACTTCTTAACGAATCTAAATTGGTTGATACATATTTTTTAATAAAACTACTTTCTGATTCAGTAATTACACTATCAGAGTCACTATATGCTTGTGTTGAACTATTTTTACTAATTACACGATAAGTAATATTACTTCCATCTATTTTATCTATTGTAAGATAAGCAGGTGTTCTGGCATTTCTTGAAGAAGTTTGAATTGGTTCTTCAAGTTCTAAATATCTACCACCTATTTCAAGATTAAAATTATAATCATTTGTATCTCCCGAATCTGTAATTACATGAAGAGTTATTTTATATGTTCCTTTTGGTAAATATGAATTATAAACATATTCTCCGTTTACCTCATAGTCACCTTTTGTTTCATTAGTAAATGTTATCTTTTTATTAGATAAATCAAGAGAAAAATCAAAAAAGTCTTTAAAATCGTAATTTTCAACAGTGGTATCAGTTGTATTATAAGCATGTGTAATACTAAGATTTCTGCTAGCAATTTTATATTCACCAGTTATTTGGTAAGTACTTTCCCACTTATTTTTAACATTCATATAAGCTTTATCATAATCATCAGTTACTAATTCAGGATCGCTTATGTTTAAATCAAAATATGGTCCATTCATATAGAATTCAACATATTTTTTTTTATCTCCAACAGTAACAGTGATTTTGTATGTTCCTTTAGTATAATTACTACCACTAATTAAAGTAATAGTTAGTGTATTAGTTAAATTTGTTTGAAGAGTTCCAAAACTACCTAAAAAACTATCTGTTACATCGTTTTCATATGGATCCGTTATTTTATAACTTGATTTTGAAGTAAATGATTCTGTATCAAGATTTACTATACCTGAAAGTTTTAGTTCAAGTGAGCCACCTTTATCTGAATAGAAAGCATCATAACCATTTTCATAATTTTCTTTTGTAATACTTAATGAACTATAACTTGGATTACTATATCTATAATAATCAGTTGTTGGGGTACAACCTGCTTTTCTTGCTGTTTTTAAATACGTTCCTGATACCCACTGATCATATGATGATGAAATTTTGTACCAACCATTTTCTTCTTCATAAACCCTTACTTTTGTACAATGAGAAATAGTATTTATTTTTTTATATCTCTTTCCAGGGCCTTTTCTTACAACAAGGTTGCTTGCTGAAACATAGTATTCTCCAATAGGAGTTAATGCTGTCGCTTTAGTATCAGCTAAAACAGTTTGAGTATAGTTAGTTGTAGATTCAACATTCATTTCATAATAACCAAATGAAAACAAAATAACAAATATAACAATTATTACTATCTTTTTAATATTTCTTCTACTCTTCATACTACACACATCCTACATTGAATTATAACATTAGTCTATATATAAGTAAATAATCAAAAATAAATGATATTTATAAAAATATATTCAAATAATATACCAATTTGTGTATAATACAAGT
>OMVK01000065.1 GCA_900314465.1 uncultured bacterium
TTATAATTATTAGATATATCTATATTAAAATGACTATTTAAATAACTAATAATACTATCTATATCAGTATATGTATTACCTGTATTAAAACATATTTCTTTAATAGATTCTATTATACATGCAAGTATTCTCATATCATTAGTTTCACTATATAACATAAAGAATACTTGATCTAACTTTTTAAAATCTATAAATTCTACTAATGAATATAAATTATTATTTATTATATCTTTAGTATTATCACCATATATATTTATTATTTGACTTATTTCTTTAGGACTAAAACCAAGTGAATTTAAATACATTATTAATTCATTAGAACTATAATATTCTTTTAAACTTTTATATATTGAATTTATAGTTCTAGTAGATATATTTATTTCTTTTAAGATATCTTTATTATCTAGTATCTTTTTTATAGCATCACTACCATATTTACCTACAATCTTTTTAGCAGTTACTTCTCCACATCCTTTAACAAATGACGAACACAAGAAGTTATATACTTCATCTTCACTTGATGGTTCTACTCTTTCATAGCTTTCACTTTTAAATTGATACCCATATTTTTCATTTAATATCCATTTACCTCTAAGTATATAATTATCGTTTTTATTTAAGTTATTAAAGTAACCTGTAATAGTTATTGATCTATTTATTAATTCCTCAATATTACTATCACTTACTTTAAATAAAGCAACTAAATAACCATAGTCACCCATAAATATTTCTTTTGTAAGTTTTCCCTTAATAAAGTCCATATGATTCACCAAGTTAAATATTAACATAATTTATTAATAAATTAAAATAAAAGATAAATCTTTATTCTGATTTATCTTTTAAGTTTTTTCTATTCTTAACATAATTTCTTTATATATTTGTTTAGTATCTTCATATGAATTAGTTATTTTATATATAGACTTGCATATGCTTTTAATTTGTCTTCACTAGTTGCATTTCTGATATCTACTACATCCATCTTATCACCTACTTATATTTTGTTTATCTTCATCGTTATAAGAATTATTAATTAATTTTTCTATTTTATCTTGATATGAAGATAAGAATTGTTCGCTTAAAGATAACTCATATAAATTATTTAATAATATATTCTTAGTAGTATTATCTTGAGATAATATTAATTTAATTTCTCTGTTTAAAACATCTTTTAAATATTCATAATCAAAATAGTCATGATATATACTATTATCATTTTCATCAAGTTTCATGCAGCCTACCATGTTATTACATATCTTAGTTATAAGTGCACTCAAGTACTTAAAATCTAGTGTGCTTTCAAACTTACTTTGTAATTCTTCACACTTGCTTCTTTATCTTTTTGCAAACTTAAGTCTATCTATGATTACTATTGGTATATTATTATCAAGTGCTGCCTGTACTGATTCTTTGAATAATTCATTATTTTTTATATCAAAGTTATCCTCATTATTGATATCATCTACAAAATAAACTACATAATTAGGTTGTCTTTTTACATGTATATTACTTGAGTTTCTTGGATTTCTTCTTTCAATTACCATTTCATTATGAGTATGTCTTGTCTTATCAATCATATCTTTCTCTTTTTATTACTTCATTTAATAATACATGATTTTTTATATTTAAATATGTAGAATTATCTTTCATATTTGTTAATGCATTAATAAATATATCTACATATTTATCCATTATTTTACTATTAAAATATAATTCATCATAATTTAATAATATATGATAATAATCATGTATTATTAATAATAAATAAAACTTAAATAATTTTTTATTATTCTTAGAATTAACTATTTTATTCATAATATCCGTTCTTCTTATCTAATATAGATTATATCAGTAATAATATTAATTTAAAATAAAAGATAAATCTTCACTCAGATCTATCTTTTAAATTTTTTTCTATTCTTAACATAACTTCTTTATATATTTGTTTAGTATCTTCATATGAATTAGTTATCTTATATATTTCACTTACTATATATAAGCTTTTCTAAATTGACTTGCATATTTTTTCATTTTATCTTCATCACTTAAATTTCTAATATCTACTACTTCCATTTTATCACCTGCTTTTTTCTTGTTCATCATCATTATTATATGAACCACTATAAATTAAATCTTTTATTTTATTTTGATATGAAAATAAGAATACTTCATTTAAAGATAATTTATATAACTTACTTAGTAATATGCTTTTAGTTAACAAATTTTGACTTAAGATAATTTTAATTTCTCTATCCATAACTTCATCTAGATAATTTTCATTAAAATAATTTTGATATTCACCAAAATTTTTACCCTTAAATTTTCTACATCCAACCATATTATTACATATCTTAGTTATAAGTGCACTCAAGTACTTAAAATCTAGTGTGCTTTCAAACTTACTTTGTAATTCTTCACACTTGCTTCTTTATCTTTTTGCAAACTTAAGTCTATCTATGATTACTATTGGTATATTATTATCAAGTGCTGCCTGTACTGATTCTTTGAATAATTCATTATTTTTTATATCAAAGTTATCCTCATTATTGATATCATCTACAAAATAAACTACATAATTAGGTTGTCTTTTTACATGTATATTACTTGAGTTTCTTGGATTTCTTCTTTCAATTACCATTTCATTATGAGTATGTCTTGTCTTATCAATCATATCTTTCTCTTTTTATTACTTCATTTAATAATACATGATTTTTTATATTTAAATATGTAGAATTATCTTTCATATTTGTTAATGCATTAATAAATATATCTACATATTTATCCATTATTTTACTATTAAAATATAATTCATCATAATTTAATAATATATGATAATAATCATGTATTATTAATAATAAATAAAACTTAAATAATTTTTTATTATTCTTAGAATTAACTATTTTATTCATAATATCCGTTCTTCTTATCTAATATAGATTATATCAGTAATAATATTAATTTAAAATAAAAGATAAATCTTCACTCAGATCTATCTTTTAAATTTTTTTCTATTCTTAACATAACTTCTTTATATATTTGTTTAGTATCTTCATATGAATTAGTTATCTTATATATTTCACTTACTATATATAAGCTTTTCTAAATTGACTTGCATATTTTTTCATTTTATCTTCATCACTTAAATTTCTAATATCTACTACTTCCATTTTATCACCTGCTTTTTTCTTGTTCATCATCATTATTATATGAACCACTATAAATTAAATCTTTTATTTTATTTTGATATGAAAATAAGAATACTTCATTTAAAGATAATTTATATAACTTACTTAGTAATATGCTTTTAGTTAACAAATTTTGACTTAAGATAATTTTAATTTCTCTATCCATAACTTCATCTAGATAATTTTCATTAAAATAATTTTGATATTCACCAAAATTTTTACCCTTAAATTTTCTACATCCAACCATATTATTACATATCTTAGTTATAAGTGCACTTAAGTACTTAAAATCTAGCGTGCTTTCAAATTTACTTTGCAAGTATTCACATTTTTTTCTTTCTCTCTTTGCAAACTTTAATCTATCTATAATTACTATTGGTATATCATTATCAACTGCAGCTTGTACTGTCTCACTAAATAACTCATTATTATTTATATCAAAATTATCTTTATTATTAATATCATCTATCATATAGACCACATAATTAGGTTGTCTTTTTACATATGCATTATCTTTTTGACTTTTATTTCTTCTTTCAATTACCATTTCATTATGGGTATGTCTTGTTTTATCAATCATATCTTGTGGTAAATAAAAGGCACCAGGTACTCTAAGTGATGTTGCAAAATTTTTATTAGCATATCTTGAGGTAATATCATAATTAGCTGAAAGTAAAAGTGAATTACCATCGATATCAGTAAATCCATAAGCAGGATGAAATTGTCTTGCATTTGCTATTTCATCATTACCTATATAACTTGAACAAATACCATGACTTATCATTACAGGTCTATTCCAGTCATCTTTAAAATTTTCAGGTCTTTTAAATCGTGAATAAGCACCATATGTATTATATACAAAAAAAGAAAATAACACAAATTAGTTATTTTCTTACTCTTCTTATATTATTTTCATCAATAATACTTTTAACAGTATCATAATCTATTCTTATTACTTTACTTCTACTTTTAAGTATTTTATGTAATAAATTAGTACTTAATGTATCTACTACTGTATGAAGGGATCTTGCACCAAAGTTTAAATCATAAGCTTTATTTGCAATTAAATCATAAACAGAACTATCTATTATTACTTTTTTACCACAAGCATTGGCTAAATCTATTATTCCTTTTAAAGGACTAGCACTAGAATCTATTAATATTTTCTTTAATGTTTCTTTATCATAATCATTAGTATGTAAATAAGTATTTATTCTTGCTACTAATTCTTTTTCAATTCCTAATTTTATTAAGTCATCTGGTGTTATTTCATATTCTTTTTTCTCGGTATTATCTTCGTTTGTTTGAAAACCAATACTTTTCTTTTTTTCTGTTTTATTTTTTCTTAGATTAGTAAGTGCACCAAGACAGACAAAAGTAAGTTTAGATGTATCAAATTCATCATCTGCAACACTATACTTACCTCCACCTAGAAAATCAAGTAATTCTTGTTGAACACCACGCTTCATTTCTAGTGAATTATCACCACTATAAGCAAGTTTATCAAACTCATCTAAGACAACTATTCCTCTTTCAGCTAAATCCATATCACCATATGCTCTCATATATAAATTATTTAAATTATCTACTAAACTAGCACCTTCATAACCAGTAGCTGAATAATTAGTAACTGAGCTTGCTGTAAAAGGAAGTCCAAGACCTTTCGTAATATCACGAGTAATCGCAGTTTTACCAGTACCACTTGGTCCATCGACAAATATAAGTGAACGTGTATCTTCATTAAGATTATCATTTTGTATTAATATCTGATTCTTAATAATATTACAAAATAAATCATCAACAAACTTTTCTTGCCCAATATATTTCTTTTCAATATCTTTTTCTATCTTCCATAATTCATCATTATTAATATCAATAACATCGAAATATCTTTCTTTATCACTTTTAATAATATTAATATCTTTACTATCATTATTATCACTATTAATATCGTCCATTAATTTTTCATATAATGGACTATTTAAATAATCATTAAAGCCTAACTTTTCAGTTAATTTAATAATAATATCTTGAGAAAAAGAATTATATAAAATAGTTTCAATAAAATTATCACTATTATATTTATTATCACCTAATAAGAAATTAAATACAGGTTCAAATTGTTTATTATATATATCTTTATAATAATTATTATCTAATTTATTACTTGTTAAATCTTTATCAGTTAATTTAACTATTTTTAATAAATCTTCATAATCAAAATCTACATAATCATATAACATTCTATCAACTTTACCATTATATATAAGTCCACTTATATATATAGAAAGTATTTTTTTATCTACACTAGTTATATTTTTCTTTAATTCTATTTTATTATTTTTTATTAAATTATAAATATCGATAGCTTTATTAATAAATTTTTTTATATCATCTGTGTAATTATCATATTCCATTATTTACCCCCAGTATATTTATTATGGTGTTAATCTATTTGGTCCTCTAAATAGTAATTGTGTTTCTTTTATACTATTTAAACCAAGTAATAACATGGTAAGTCTATCTACACCAAGTCCAAAACCACCATGTGGAGGGCAACCATATTTAAAGAATTCCATGTAGAATTCAACATCTTTACCTAAACCTTTTTCTTTAGCATTCTTTAAAAGTTCATCATATCTGTGCTCTCTTTGTGAACCTGATGTTATCTCCATACCTCTCCATATTAAATCATAACCTTGAGGTACATCATTCTTTCTCATGTGATAGAATGGTCTTTTAGTCTTGGAGAAATCTGTAATAAACATAAATTCTGAATTATATTTTTCCATAGCGTATTCATAAGTCATATGTTCCATATCAGCATTCATATCACCAATGTCATGTTCAGGTACATCATAGTGATATTTTTCTTTAAATATCTTACATAAATCTTCTAGTCTAATTTTTGGAAATGGTTTAGTAGGTACTATTACTTCTTTACCAAATAATTCTTTAATCTTATCTCCATATCTTTCTTTAACTTTAGTTAATCCTGCGATAAGTAAATCTTCTTCAAAGTCCATAACATCTTCATAAGAATCTATATAAGACATTTCAATATCAAATGAAGTAAATTCAGTTGCATGTCTATTAGTATTAGAATTTTCTGCTCTAAAAGCTGGTGCTACTTCAAATACTTTAGACATACCTGCTGCCATACACATTTGTTTGTAAAATTGTGGTGATTGTGCAAGATATGCATCTCCCCCAAAATAATCTACTTTAAAAACACTTGAACCTGATTCAGAAGCTGTTTTAATTAATTTTGGTGTATGTATCTCAGTAAAATCACATGAGTATAAATATTCTCTCATACCCTCAACCATACATGATTCTACTTGTCTTGCAAGCATATTCTTTTCATTTCTCAAATCAAGCCATCTATAATCAAGTCTCGTATCAATATTAACACCATCTAAATTATTATAATCAAATGGTAATTCTTCTGCCTTAGATAAAACTTCGATGCTACTTGGTATAATTTCCATACCACCTAATTTAACAGCATCATTCTTAACTAATTTACCCTTTACTTTAATAACTGAATCTTTAGTTAAATTAGATACTATCTCTACAAGTTTTGCATTATTTTCATCACTTTTTTCAATAGTCATTTGTACTTTACCAGTTGAATCTCTAAGTATTACAAATTGAACCCATTTCTTATCACGAATAGTATCTACAAAACCAGAAAAACTTATTTCTGAATCTATATAATTACTTAATTTATTAACATATATCTTATCCATAATTATTACTTCCTTTACTACATGTGTGTATCTAAATAATCTGCAAGATCATTAATTTCTACACGTTCTTCTTCTTTAGTCTTATTATCTTTTAATACTACTTCATTCTTTTCTAAATCTTTATCATTTAATACTATTAAATATTTACTATTATATCTATCTACTGATTTAAATTGAGATTTTAATGGTTTATCTAATAAATTAGTTTCTACGATAAATCCATTTAATCTTAGATTTTGTGCTATATAAGTTGCACTATCTTTTTCATTTTCTGATACAGCTAGTAAATATACATCTATTGAATCATTTATAGGTATATTAATACCTTCTTCTTCCATTACTTCTAAAGTACGATCATAACCCATTGCAAATCCAACACCAGGTACACTAGGTCCACCTAAAGTTTCAACTAGACCATTATATCTACCACCGCCACCAAGTGCTAGTGAGTTTTTATAATATACTTCAAATACCATATGATTATAATAATCAAGTCCTCTTACTAAACTAGTATCAACTTGATAATTTATTTCAATTAAATCAAGTAAATCTAATAATTTATCAAATCTAGTCTTTGATTCTTCATTTAAATAATCTAAAGTTCTTGGTGCATTTTTTAAAATATCTGAATCAGCATCTACTTTGCAATCAAGTATTCTAAGAGGATTTTTTTCTAATCTTTCCCTGCAATCATCACATAATTCATCTATATGTGGTCTAAAATATTTAATTAAAGCATCACGATAATTTTTTCTTGATTCGTTATCACCTAAAGAATTAATATGTATAGTTATATCTTCAAGTCCAAGTAAACGATAAGCATTATAAGCAAGTGAGATAACCTCAGCATCACTATAAATATTATCTGAACCAAACATTTCAAAACCCCATTGAGTAAACTCTCTATTTCTACCTTTTTGTGGGCGTTCATATCTATACATCTTCATGTTGTAATAAACTTTAACAGGGTCACTCATGTTACCATAAAGTTTATTTTCAATAAACCATCTAACAACCGAAGCAGTACCCTCAGGTCTAAGTGTTAAATCACGGTCTCCCCTATCTTTAAAATCATATGTTTCCTTAGTAACAACATCAGAAGTTTCACCAACGCTACGATGGAATAATTCAGATGCTTCAAAAACTGGTGTCTCAATATAACCATAATTATATTTTTCACATAAAGCATCTAATACTGAATTAACATATTCTCTTTTCTTAGCATTATCTCCATATATATCATATGTTCCCTTTTGTTTAGTTATCATTTTTATTCCTCCTAAATAAAAAAATACTTAAAATCATGTAAGAACGAATAACTCCGCGGTGCCATCTTACTTTACTTTTAAGTACTCTTAATTACTAATATAATATCGCATATTAAACGTTTGTGTTTTTATAGAATTGTCTTACATATATATTATCTTTAGGTATTTTCCAGCACATAACCCTCTCTTAAAAGAAATATATATAACTTATGTCTTCTCACAAATTTAAATTTATTATATGTTTATACTTATTAAAAGTCAATTCTAATTTTTAAATACTAATTCTAATTTTTCTTTTATCTGATCTCTTGAGAATGGTTTTGCTATATAATCAACAAATCCTTCACTTTTATACTTTTGTTCCAAACCAGCAAGAGCATCAGCAGTTAAAGCAATAACAGGTATATTAAAGTCTTTATTTTCTTTTAACTTAGCAAGACAAGTCTCACCAGACATTACAGGCATCATGATATCCATAAGTATTAAATCATAAGTATTATTACTAACTTTACTAAGACACTATTCTCCGTTATAACATTCATCTATTACAAATATTCAAGAATGCAAAAAATAACATAATAACTATAGTTCATCAAACCAATTAAAGTTATTCTTATCAGCCCCTAATTCAAATATATACTTAGCTATACCTCTATTAATATATTTATTAGTTCTTATACCTGTATGTATCTTAACAGTTTTATTACCTATTAATTCATATTTGATACTATTAATATTAGTTAACCTAGATAACTTATATACCTCATCTATACCATTATTAAACCAATCAGGTATATTCATACCATTTAATATTAAATATTTATTAATATTCTTTATTTTATTATATTTATTATTACCTATTGCTATAATAATATTCATATTATTAAATAAAGAAGGCATAATAATATAAGAATTAATATTTCTTTTTAATAACTCTATTAATAACATTTCTGCATAATAACCAGCATATTCTAAAGACTTATTATCATTATTATTTAGATTTATAATAATATTATTATTTATTAATTTAATATCTAAATTATTATTATTTATATTACTTATTATATTATTAATATATTTTATATCTTTATTACTCATATATAACTCCATATGTATTATAACAAAAAAAGATTAACTTAATTAATCTTTCTTTGTTTACATTTTTCTA
>OMVK01000064.1 GCA_900314465.1 uncultured bacterium
TTTATATTTATCTAATATGCTATATAAAATATATAATAAGAAATATATATATAAATTAAAAAATATAGTCTTAAATAATATTCAATATAATTATATATGTACTAAAGATAAAATAGAAATAGATATTGAAATGAATACATTTAAAATAAGTAGTGCTATTCATGAAATAGAAAAGTCTTTAAGAAAAATTAAGATAGATGAAGAATTATTTAATAATAAAAGAGATAATGATTATGAAGATACAAAAGATTATATATATAATAATTATCTTATGAATCATTTATTATTAGATAGTATTACTAATTATAATAATATTAATATAGATTATCTTAATGATATAAAGAATATGAATATAGATATTTTAAATAATATTATTAATAGTTTATCTTATAAATATGAATATATTACTATTTTAAAATAAGTTATGATTGTCATAACTTTTTTAGTGTAATGATTGTTATGAAATATAAATATAATAATTATGATTATATAGATAATACAAAAGTTATCAAAGAAAAAATATAGATACAATAACTAAAGGTATATTTAAACAAGATATAACATATCATAATGATGAACCAACATTAAATATAATTTATAAGATTAAGAATAATTTTGATTATAAAATAATCAATTCATGTAAACTTAACATAATGATTTATTTATTATTCAGTGAAAGATATAAAGAAGATATGTTTAGAAAAAAATATTTGAATCATTATCAAATAATGTCTTTTTTGGAAAAGATACTATATATGTATCTGTTACTACAACTTATACACATAATATAGATATAACAATTAAAGAAATAGAAAATAAGTTTAAAGAATTAAAAATAGATGAAAATACTTTTGAAAATTATAAAAAATCATTATACTCATCAATTTTACGTCATATAAATGATTATGATGAAACAGCTGATTTACTTGAAGATGAATTATCTTTCGGTAATATAGATGGTAATTACTTAGATGAAGTATTAAATATTAATTTTAATGATATATTAGCATTAAAAGATAAATTAGATTTTACTAGTGAATATATAACTATATTTAGATAATATAAAAACTATGCTTTTGCATAGTTTATTTTTTAATATCTATAATTGATTCAAGCCAATGTTCATTTGGTTTAATATCAAGTAGAGTAGTTATAGTTGAAGCTAAATTTGCAAGTCCTAAATTATCTTTATCTTTTATTATTATATTTGATACATCGCTACCATATATAATAAATGGTACTAAATTAGTTGTATGACTTGTTTTAGGTATTTTATTAGTATTACCTTTTTGATACATTTCTTCAGCATTACCATGATCAGCTAAGACTATTAAAGTATAATTTTCATCAAGACATGCTTTCATTATTCTACCTATGTTTGTATCAACAGCTTCGATTCCTCTAACTGTAGCTTCATAATTACCAGTGTGACCTACCATATCACCATTAGGAAAGTTTGTTCTTAAGAATTCATACTTATGAGATTTAATAGCATCGATTAATTTATCAGTTATTTCATAAGATTTCATTTCGGGTTTTTTATCAAATGAAATAATATCACTTGGTATTACTTCCCAAGTTTCTAAGTTTTCATCAAACTTTTTCTCACGATTACCATTCCAGAAGTAAGTAACATGTCCATACTTTTGAGTTTCTGATATCGCATATTCATGTATATTATATTTGCATAGTTCTTCGGTTAAAGTGTATTTAATCTTTGGTGGTTCAGTTAAATACTTTTTCGGTATATGAGCATCACTGTCATACTCAAGCATACCTGCATACATAACTTTTGGATATCTGATACGATCAAACTTATCAAAGTTTTCTTCATCAAAAGCTCTTGATATTTCAATTGCACGGTCTCCTCTAAAATTAAAGAAAATAACAGAGTCATGATCATTAATCGTACCAACTGGTTTATCTTTATCATCTACAATTACAAAACTACCTAAGTTTTGATCATTACAATTTGTTTCTCTCCTGTATGTTTCAATTGCTTCACGTGCACTCTTAAAATGTCTTGCATCTCCTAAAACATGAGTATGCCATCCACGTTCAACCATCTGATAATCTGATTCATATCTATCCATTGTAATATACATTCTGCCACCACCACTAGCAATACGTGCATCAAAATTATCATCATTAAGTTTCTTGATTTCATTTTCTAAGCTATCTACATAGGTTAGGGCACTAGTTTCTGGTACATCTCTTCCATCAAGTAAAATATGTACTCTCACTTTCTTAATTCCATCTTTTTTAGCATGCTCCATCATTTTAAATAGGTGATCAATATGTGAGTGTACTCCACCATCAGAAAGTAAACCAATAAAATGAAGTGTATTATCTTTAGCATAATTAATTAATTCATGCCAAATTTTACCATTAAATAGTTCACCAGATTCTAGGGCATTATTAACAAGTTTAGCACCTTGAGCATAAATCTGACCACAACCCATCGCATTATGTCCAACTTCAGAATTACCCATATCCTTATCACTTGGTAAACCAACATAAGTACCAGATGCATGTATAAATGTATGTGGATAATCTTTGATTAATTTATCTAAATTAGGAGTATTAGCATTCATAACAGCATTTCCATAAGAATCAGTCGAATAACCAACACCATCCATAACTACTAAAACAATATTTCTTTTATTCATAAATATCCTCCATTAGAATTATAACAATATTTTTGACAATATACATAAAAAATTATAAAATATATTTTCACTAAAGGGGTTAATAAAATGATAATAAATTCACATATAATAGATGATAGTAAATCTATTAATATTTCTAGTTATAATTTAAATACTAGTGACATGAATAATTTACTTAATCTAATTAATAGATATGAAAAATTAGGTTATAAAACTAAAATATTACTTATAGATAATAAACCATATTGTATACTTTATAATAATTTATCAGAAGTAGTATGTTTTTATGATATCGAAAATAAGAAATATACTATGAAAATAATATCTGATGATAATATACTAGAAATATTAAAAGTAAATAATAAAAGTTATATTAAGAGTAATAAATATAATTATCATATATATTCTATCAAAGATAATATATCTGAATTGTTAATATATTATTTAATTAAAGATGCTTTTGAATATTGTGAACATAAGATAGATGATGAAAATGATAAATTAACTGCTTATTATATTAATAATACTACTGATTTAAAATTTAATAATCCTGATTCTATAGTTATTGATGAAAGTAGTAAATTTAGATTAAAAGATAATATATATGTATCTAATAATATGTCTATAGATAAAAGTGATTTATTTAAAATAGTTAGATCACGTGGTTTTAGAACTAAGCCATCTAAAGAATTAATTAATTTCTTTAATGGTAAATGTAGTGAATATAATGAAAATAAAGAAATGATACAAGTATGTGAAGATTATGCACGCAGTAGGTTACATTGATTTTTAAATATAAGTAAGTATATATTTATTTAAAGTAGGTGAGTATATGAAGAATAAATATAAAATAATTAAGGCACGTGTTACATCACTTAGTTTAGCTTTATTACTTGTATCTTCATTAAAACCATTAGTTGTATATTCTGCTAATAATACAAATAATTATAATATCGAAAGTACTAATACAAGTGATTATGAAAAATTAGCAAGTATACTTAATATAGATGTAAGCGATATTACACAAGATGTACTAGATAGTACATATTATCTTCCAAGTATAGATTCTAAAGATATAGAATATCTTAAATATTTTAAGAATCTAAAATATATATTTATAGATATAGATAATAATATAGATTTTAATAAAATAAATAATTTATCTAACTTAAATGCATTATATTTAAATATATATGACAATAATATTAATATAGATTTTAGTAATTTAAATAATAATTCACTAAATAAATTGTGTATAAATAATTTTTCTGATAGACAATATAATTTATCTATAAATGATTTATCTAATATAAGTAAATCAAATATAACTGATTTAGAAGTAAGTGGTATTACTTTTGAACCAGGTGCTGAAGAATATTTAAATAAGTTATCTTATTTATGTATTAATACTGATGCTAATATGGATATTGATTTTACAAAATTAACTAATATTAAAGAATTAGATTTATCTTACAATAGACCATATAGTTTACCTGTATTTTTTAATACTAATGAAAATAATATATTAAAGAGTAATGGAGTAAAAATAGATTATCCAAATTCTAATGAAGAAGAATATATAAATATATCTAATAGTATAGATAATATGTTAAATGATATTAAGAATAAATATCATATTAATGAAAATAGTAGTGATATAGATAAAATTAAAGCTATTACTTCTTATATTATTAATAATTATACATATGATGAAAGTATTTCTTCAATTAGTGATTCAGATTATAAAGATAAGTTAGTTAGTGATTATTATAAAGATGGTTACTTGTATGCACCACTTAATAATAAGAGAATAGGGGATAATAATGAAGTGCCTATTATATGTGGTAATTATGCTGCATTAGTCGAAGCATTTATGGATAGATTAAGTGTACCTAAGTATTCATATCTTGCTAAAAGTGAAAGCCATGCTTGGAATATTATAGATATTGATTCCAAGTCTTATATACTAGATTTAACTTGGATTGATTCATCAGATAACAAATATAAAGATTCAAACTATAAACCTGAAGAATTTACTAAAGAAACAATAAATGGAACATCATATTATAAATCTTTAACTACTGGTATTGAATATAACGAAGAAGAGTATCTTGAAGAAAATAAGAAAAATCTAGAAGATTCAGTTTTAGATATTGATCAAATACTTGAAACAGGTAATTATGATACACTTAATTATTTTTTAATAAGTATGTCTAATGTATTAAAAATGGATAAAGAAACTAATGCTAATGGTACTCATGATTTTGAAAATGACCCAGGTTATTTAGATATTTATTCTAGTGTAAATTATGAAGATGAAAATAACTTAGATTATAAAGAACTTGAAGAAAAGAAAGATAATAAAGAAAATAAACTACTAGACTCTAAAGATAATAATATTGAATTAGATTCTAATACTAAGATTAAGATAAAAATTAATAATAAAGTACTCATAATTACACTTGGTGCACTTATTGGTATTCTCGTTGGTTTAGGTGCTTTAAAACATACTAATACAAGAACTAAAAGAATATATAAGAATACTCAAAGATATATTAATAAATCTAATAAACATCATAGATAATAAAAACACATAATTATAACTTATGTGTTTTATTTTGTATCATATTATATATATTATCTATTTCTTCATAAGCTCTTGTATCATTACCAATTACTAATGTTTCTACGATAGTATTATCATTAATAATAACATAAAAGTCTTCTCCAACATAAATAGTATCATCTGGATTATAATAATA
>OMVK01000061.1 GCA_900314465.1 uncultured bacterium
TTAAACCTACATTTTTATTTTCAACTTTTCCAACATTTTTATATTGACTTTTACAATTAACAATTGAAGATTTCCATTGATTTCCACATTTTGAACAAATCCACCATACTTTTTTACTGGATCCCCAAGATATTGTACTTGGATCAATTCCTAGTTTTTCGTTTTTTTCATAATCCCATTCTTTTACAGCAAGAGAATTTTTTACTTCTATGGAATCACAATGTGGACATGGATTATAACCATAGACACGATTAGAAATTTTAGCTTTCCAACTGTAATTACATTTAGGGCACTTCCACCAAACTATTAAACTAGACTTATTTTTGCAACGTTCTGGAAGAATATTCAATTTGCTATTTTTTTCGTAATCCCATTCATCTAAAAGATTGGGATTTAAAGTAGCCAAATCATTTTCTCCTTTAATTACTTTGTTTCCTGCACAATATGGACATCCATGTCCTTTGACACGATTATTAATTGTTGATTCAAATTCATGTCCATTCGGACAAATCCACCATACTTTTTTACCTGAGTTTGATGTGTAATTCTCAGGCAAGAGTTTCTTATTCTTTTTAAAATCCCATTCTTTTATAAGATTTGGATTTAATGTTTTAAAATCATTCACTCCTATAATAGGCTTTTGTCCTGCACAATATGGACATCCATGTCCCTTTACTCTGGTATAAATATAAGATTCGTATGAATGTCCATTTGGGCAAATCCACCATACTAATTTATGAACTCCTAAAGTAATGTTAGAAGGATCTAGATTTATATTTTTTTCATAATCCCATTCTTTCATCAACTCTTTATTATCAATTAAATACTTTTTCAATGTAATCACCTACTTATTTATTTGCAAATAGGGCATTAATCTAAATATTTCCAAACAAATCCACCAGCTGTTTTTGTTTTTCCTTTACAAACAGAGCATATATTGCTTTTCTCGATTCCTGTTTCTTCTGATGCTTTTTTTAAACTATCATATTCATTTATTAAAATGCCATCTTTAGAAAATTGTAATATCTTTTTTGATAATTTGTCAGAAATTATTTTCTTCGAACATTTAGGACATCCGGATTTTTTTCTTACACAAGGAGATGTTTGCCATGATGTTCCACATTTATCACATTTCCACCAAACTTTTAATCCTGATCCTATCGAAATATTTTCTGGTAATACTTTATTCTTTTTATAATCCCACTCTTTTAATAATTCTGGATTTGTTGTAGATAAATCGTTGATGCCTTTCTGAATTCTTTGGTTACAACAAATAGGACATCCTATACCTTTAATCCTGCTACTTACTGCCGAATCCCATTCGTGTCCACATTTTCCAATCCACCAGTATTTTTTGTTTGTTTTTGCATTTATACTGTTTGGTAAGATTTTACCATTTTTTATAGGGTGCCATTCTTTTGCCAATTCAGGATACATTGTTTCCAAATCGTTAACTCCAACTTCAACTTTTTGATGATTACAATAAGGACAGTTTCTATTGGATGATACTCTCTTATTTGGAGATGCCAACCATTCATGACCATTTTTACATATCCACCAGTATTTCTGTGATGAATTTGCATATACATGTTCTGGCTTTATATTATTGTTTTTATCATAGTTCCATTCACTTGCTAGCTCAGGTTTTACTGAAAGAATGTTTTTTGCTTTTATATAATTGTCATATAGTTCTTTTATTTTTATGGAATCTCTATTAATATCTACATCAATATCTATTTTCAATAAATTTGCCAATTGCTTTATTGCTTTTTCAAGTGATATAGTGTCATTTTGCTTACAATAAATATCTATTGAATAATCATTTAACTTTTTTAATTTATCTTCTCTTATTCTATATAGTTTTATACCATTATCAAAACAAATCTTATTCTTTCTAAGATCTTTTTCATTCTTTTTACTATGTGCATAATATCCATCGTATTCTACTGCAATATTTAATGACGGAATATATAAGTCCAATTCTATGGTCAAATGCCTATCATTATTAATTAGATCTGGATATACATTTTTTAAATAATAATATATTGCTTGTTCTGGAAATGATGTATGTGTTCCATAAGCACATTTAGGGCAACCTCTTCCTCTTTTTCTAGAAATAATTGTTTGAGAATAACTATGACCTGATGGACATACCCACCATATTTTTTTATTATTAGCATTTATTACATTCGTTGGTTTTAATGGAAAATTTTTGTCATAATCCCATTCCCTTGCAAGCTCTGGATTAGTTGTTTCCAAATCATTATATCCAACTAACAATCTATCATTTTGACATATAGGACATCGTGCATTAGTACTAGTTTTTTGATTTGGTGTCATATCATACGAATGACCCTTTGGACACTTCCACCATACTTTTTTTGACGAACCAGAAGTGATATTATTAATATCAAATTCTTTATTTTTTTCATAATTCCATTCATTCATTAAGTCTTTATTATCTTTTAATAAATTTGACATAATATCACTCCTTTCACTTTATATATTATATCACAAAAAAACACTACTAAATCGTAGTGTTCTATTTTGTTATTTCTTCTATAATACTATGACCATGAGTTTTAATCTTAATTGGTGTCAATATATTAGTATTTTTTAGTTCCTCTATAGTTCTTGGTCTTAATTCAACCAATCTATCTAATTCATCATTTGTAAAAACATAATATGCAGGTATATTCATTTCTCTAGATCTAACTTTTCTTAATTCAATTAATCTATCTTTTAAATCATCATTCACAGGAACAACATTATTACAATATTTATTTTTATAGTATTCATAATAGTTAAAATCTTCATTGTTTGAAAGATTGATATATGATTGAGCCATTTCTTCCATGCTTTTTTCAGATTCAAGATATTCATCATTACCTCTATGATCTAAATCATATTCTATTTGTCTAACTAAAGCATCTGCCCTAAGTATTTTATATTTCATCTCTTTTGGGGCTCTATTTGTGTTTAATATAGTATCTTGATTAGCTGCTACTACTAATACTCTTCTATAATAATCAAAATTCTTTGAAGCAAAGAACTTCTTTATTGCAGAAGAATTACTCTCCCATATTTTTCT
>OMVK01000060.1 GCA_900314465.1 uncultured bacterium
TTAAGAAGTTTATGTGCATGGAAAGGTATAAATATAATTGAAGCTGAAGTATGTTTAGACCATGTTCATATGTTGATAGAAATACCAATAAAATAAATTGTATCAATCATTATGGAATGAAAGTAAAGATCAGCTTGATGTATAATATTAATCGTAAGCATAATTTATATATCTTGAGTAAGTATGATATTGATTTTGAAGCTGGACAAATATCCAAAGAAATATTTATTTAAATTAATTAAGTTTAGAGAAATTATTTCTTGCGATTTTAGAGATATATCTTATTATTGGTTTAAATTATTTTATATATACTAAATGCTAATATTTAATAATTGTTAATTAATATATTGTAATGATATAATAAAAAAGCTAAATAAATTAAATTATATGTTTAATTTATTTTTTTATGTGTGGGGGTATAAATAATGCTTCAAGTAAAAAATATATGTAAAGAATATAAAACTGGTACTTTAGTACAAAAAGCTTTAGATAATGTCAGTTTAAACTTACGTGATTGTGAGTTTGTTGCAATCTTAGGACCTAGTGGGTCTGGTAAAACTACTTTGTTAAATATTATTGGTGGATTAGACCATTATGATTCAGGTGATGTAATTATTAATGGTGTATCTACTAAAAAATATAAAGATAGAGATTGGGATTCATATCGTAATCATACGATTGGTTTTATATTTCAAAGTTATAATTTAATACCACATCAAAGTATATTATCTAATGTAGAACTTGCTTTAACAATATCAGGAGTTAAAAAAAGCCAAAGAAGAAAACTTGCTTTAAAAGCACTTGATGATGTAGGTCTTAAGGATCAAGCACATAAACTTCCAAATCAATTATCTGGTGGACAGATGCAAAGAGTTGCAATAGCCCGTGCTTTAGTTAATAATCCAAGTATTATACTAGCTGATGAACCGACAGGTGCATTAGATACTAATACAAGTATTCAAGTAATGAATTTATTAAAAAATATAGCTAAAGATAGATTGGTAGTTATGGTAACCCATAATCCTGAGCTTGCTAATAAATATGCAACACGTATAATAAATTTAAAAGATGGTAAGATACAAAATGATTCAAATCCATATAAAATAACTAAAAAAGATAAACCATATCATAAATATATGGGCAAAACATCTATGTCATTTTTAACATCTCTATCATTAAGCTTTAATAATTTAAAGACAAAAAAGGGTAGAACATTTTTAACTTCATTTGCTGGATCCATTGGTATTATTGGTATAGCATTAATATTGTCTCTTTCAAATGGTGTTAATAAATATATAAATTCTGTTGAAAAAGAAACTCTATCTGAGTATCCATTACAGATACAAAAGTCAGGTATTAACATGTCTTCGATGCTTGCAAATGGAAAAAACAGTGCAAATACTAATGATAATAAAGATGGTGAAATTGGTGTTAAGAGTGATTTGAATAATTTAATTTCAACTGTAGGTACTAACGACTTAATATCATTTAAGAAATATTTAGAAAGTGATGAAAGTAAAATTAAAGATTATGCTACATCTATTGAATATAGTTATAATATATCTCCATTAATATATTCTTCTAATATAGATGAATTAATACAAATTAATCCTGATATTTCTTTTGAAAAGATTGGCCTTGGTTCAAGTACTAATAGTATTATGTCAAGTATGATGAACACTAATACATTTTATGAAATGCCAGAAAATAATGCTTTATATGAAAATCAATATGATGTCAAAGCAGGTCATTGGCCAACAAATTATAATGAATTAGTTTTAGTATTAACATCAGATGGTATGATTAGTGATTATTTTCAATATGCTCTTGGTTTAAAAGATTATAGTGAACTAGATGATTATGTAAGTAAATTTGTAAAAGAAGAAGAAATAATTACATCAGATGATATAACATCGTATTCTTATGATGATATTTTAGGTAAGACATTTAAGTTAATAAATGCAAGTGATTGTTATGAATATGATAGTACATATAAAATTTGGCGTGATAAAACAGATAATCAAGAATATATGAAAAATATTGTTAAAAATGGAGAAGACTTAAAAATTGTAGGTATTGTACAGCCAAAAGATAAAATGGATAGTGCAATGCTTTCAACAGGTATAAATTATACATCAGCTCTTACAAGCCATGTAATTGATGAATCAAAAAATAGTAAAATAGTTAAATCTCAATTAGAAAATCTAGATATTAATGTTTTTACAGGTAAAAGTTTTAATGATGATAGTAAAAATATAAATTCATTTGATATTAATAATTTAGTTCAAGTAAATACTAATAAATTAAAATCAGCTTTTAAAATAGATTCATCAAAAATAAATGTTAATTTTAGTAATTTAAATAATATAGCCTTAAATAATTCATTACCATCTATAGATATAAATGATATTTTAAATAAGATAGAATTTAATATTTCTAAAGATGATCTTCAAAAATTTATAAGTGAATATTTAACTGGCTATAGTAATTATATAAAAAATAATCCTGATTCTAACATAAATAAATTATATAAATTATTAATTGAATATATATCTTCTAAAGAAGCAAGTAAAATAATAAATGAAGATATTGAGAAAATAATTAAAGATAATAAATCAATTACTATTACACAAGAACAAATGAAACAAATTATTAATGATATTTTAAATAATTTTGAAGAATATGCAAAAAATAATGGTGTTGAAGATGTTACGGATTTGAGTAAGTATCTAGATGAATATTTAGAGTCTGATGAATCAAAAGCAATAATTGCAAGTAATATTCAAAATATTATTGCATCACAAAACTTAGATACTCAAATTAGTAATATTATGAATGATTATATGAAATCTTCAATTAATGGTTTAAGTAAGAGTTTAGAGAATGAAATTAATAAAAGTGTTATTAATTTATCTAAGTCTATTCAAAATGCTATATCTATTGATACTAATGCATTTACTAGTGCTTTTACTATGAAAATGACTGAAGAAGATTTAATGGAATTATTTTCATCTCTTTCAAATAATACTAGTGATACATATGAAAGTAATTTAAAAAAATTAGGCTATGCATCTCTTGATGAACCAGATAGTATTAGTATTTATCCAAAAGATTTTGAAAGTAATAATGAAATAACTAAATTACTTGATGAATACAATAATGAAGTAAAAGAAAAAGGTGAAACAGGTAAAGAAATATCTTATACAGATATGGTAGGAACACTTATGAGTTCTGTAACTGATATTGTTAATACGATAAGTTATGTTTTAATAGCATTTACTGGTATATCACTTATTGTTTCATCAATAATGATAGGTATTATAACTTATATAAGTGTACTTGAGAGAAAAAAAGAAATAGGTATATTAAGAACACTTGGTGCATCAAAGCATAATATATCTGAAGTATTTAATGCCGAAACTTTTATAATAGGTGCTTTATCAGGAATAATTGGTATTATATTTACATTAATATTATTAATTCCAATAAATATTATTATATATACACTTACTAGTGGTGTAACTATAAGAGCATCATTACCTGTAATATCTGCTATTATATTAATAATATTAAGTATAATATTAACATTAATAGGTGGTATTATACCGTCAAGGAAAGCAGCAAAAGAAGATCCTGTATTAGCATTAAGAAGTGAGTAGTGTATAATAGTTATTAATGGAGAAGTTTATATGGAAGAATTAGAAAAAAGAATTGAAAATATAGAAAAAAAGAAATAAAAGAGTTGAAATGGATAAAGCATGGGAAACAAGTAAAACTAGAAGAGTATGTATTATGGTATTAACATATATAGTTGTAATTATTTATTCATATATAATAAAACAATCAGATAATATATTATTAAGTTCATTAGTACCTGCAATTGGTTTTACTTTATCTACTTTATCATTAAATTTAGTTAGAAAAATATGGGAAAATAAAATAAATAATAATTAATAAAAATATATGTATGTTAAATTATTTATTAACTAGTGAAAATAAATATAATAGATTAAACCTCGTTTATTTATTTAATGAACGAGGTTTATTAGTATAAATTTTTATATTTTCATCATTTTATCTAAATATTTGGCTGGTATTTTATGCTTTAATTTCCAAACTATACCTACTGGTTTAGAACCACTATGAGATATATAGTTTGCTTCACCTAAATAAATATATGGACATGATTGATTGTTTTCTTTTCTATTAATTCTTACAAATAAACTTATTCTTCCATTAGAATTGATATATCTATTTAAAGTATTACTACCCTCTGCTACTGAATTTTGTGTTTGCCAGTGAAATAATCTGTTATTTATTGCATAATCTTCATAGGCAATAGATTCACCAAAATGACTATCTTCTTTGTTTATTGTAATTAAGAATATATCATGATTATGTTTTTTTAAGTACCAAACACCCTGTAGCATTGGTCCTGCATATTGTTCATTAAAAACACCAAGACCAGCATATAATTGTGCTTGCGTATATATACCATAAACTTCAAGTGGACATTCAAAATTTAAATCATTTTTAATAGGTAATACTTCAAGTGAATAGTATAAGTAATCACATATTTCATTTAATTCAAAATTTAAACACTTTGATTTTTTAATAAAATTAAGTGCATCAGATATATTATTAAATCCTTCTTTAGTAGGTATTTTATTAAATAATGTATAATATATCATTCTATCTAATAAATAATTTTGTCTATAGTTATTGTCATTTAATAACGATTTAATATATTTGATAAATAATGGAGAATTAATATTTAAAAGATTTCTTAATTTACCTACAACCGAGTTTTCGATAGGACTTTCTTCTTCAAAATGTTTAATTCCTGCTTCCGTTAGTAATCTATAAAATGAAATATCTTTTTTATAAATATCAAATATATTTAATTTATAATATGTAATAAAATTATATAGTGTTAATTTCTTGTGTGTTGTTTCTTCAAAATTTTGCAACATACTTATTATTACTTGTCTATTATTAGTATTAGCTTTAATATTGATAAGAATATGTTCTTCAGCAACTTTTTCTAATGCTATTGAACAACTTGTTGGTAATATTGGAAAGCCATTATTAATATTTTTTAGAATATCTGTAGATTTTTGACTAATTAAAGCTCCAAATTTTTCTGCATAATTAAAGTGTTTATTACATTCACCTATAAAATCTAATACAATCAGATAATCTTTATCTTTATTTTTTCTTAATCCTCTTCCTAATTGTTGTAAGAAGATTGTTAACGAATCAGTTGGTCTTAATAATAGTTCTATATTTATGCATGGAATATCTATTCCATCATTATATAAATCAACTGTAAATATAAATTTAATTTTTCCTGATTCTAAATCTTTAATTGCATTCTCTCTTATGCTTTTATCTGAATTTCCTGTTAAATATATTGATGGTATATTATTTTTATTAAAATTATCCGACATATATTTTGCATGATTTATCGAAGAACAAAATCCTAAACCATGTACTTTATCAATATCATCAATATATTTGTATAAATTATCAATAATAATATTAAATCTTAATTTAGCACTTTGTTCATTATTTACAAATAAATTATCTAAATCTGTATTATTATATCCTAATGAAGACCATCTTACTTTACTTAAATCAGTTGGATCTGTTATTCCATAATATTGAAATGGAACAAGTAATTTGTTATTAATTGCTTCTGGTAATCTCATTTCAGCTGCGATAGTATTACAAAAATATTCTTTAATATCTTTACCATCCATTCTTTCTGGGGTAGCAGTTAAGCCAAGTAGTATTTTTGGAGTAAAATAATTTAAAAATTTATCATATGTTTTAGCTGCACCATGGTGTATTTCATCAGCTACGATATAATCATAGTAATTAGTATCAACTTGTTTCATTATATTTTCAAGTCCAAGTGGTGCAGTAAATAATCTATTAATATCTTTTGGTTTATTTCCACCAACATATAATTCACCAAAATTAGCATCTTTTAGTATTTGTCTAAATGTATCTTCGCTTTTTCTTAATATTTCTTCTCTATGTACTACATATAAAAAATTAGCATTTGGATATTTATCTAAATAGTTTTTTTAATCAAATGCCGCTAGTACTGTTTTTCCTACACCTGTTGCTGCTACTACTAAGTTTCTATACCTATGATATATTTGCCTTTCTACTTCAAGTTTTTCTAGTATTTTTTCTTGATAATCATATGGCTTAAAAGTCATTAAATTTTGATAATAATTAGTATTTTCCGTTTTATATGATAAAGCAATTTTTAATTTTTCTTTATCTTCTTCAGTATTATTTAAAGTTTTATATTCATATGAATTCCAATATGTTTCAAATTCTGAAATAACATCTTTAAATATTAATGGTGAGTTTTTTTCTGTAAGTTTGACATTCCATTCATCCCCATAAACTAGGGCTGCTTTTGATAAATTTGAAGATCCAATATAAAATGTTGAAAAGCCATTTTCTCTTTTAAATATATATGCTTTAGCATGTAATCTTTGATTATTAGTTTCATATGATATCTTAATTGATGTATTAGGTAGTTCAAGTAATTTTTCAATTGCTTTATATTCTGTAGCTTTTATATATGTTGTAGTTATTACTCTTAATTTTTTTCCTTTATTAGTGAATTCTTTTAGATTATTATATATTGGCATTAATCCTGTCATTTTTATAAATGATACTAGTAGCATTACTTCATCAGAGGATGCTATTTCTTTTCTTAATTCTGATAATAAAGATATCTCTTTAGAATTATTTGTAAATAAAGTAGGTTCAACTAGTGAAGTAAGTGGTCTCACAATATTACTACCATTAAAAGAATTATTATTTAATTTCTTATATGCATATTATAATACTTCAGCATCTTTAGATAAATCTAAGCATTTATATTCGTCAAAATTTAATTTTTCTCTTAATATATTTAATATTTCATTACATATTTCAATTTCTTTTAATACTCTTTCAGTATCTTCGATATCAACATTATTTTCTTGAATACAATCCATGGCTTTTCTAGTAACTTCTTTTAAATAATCAGTTATTAAATTTTTGGCATTTTCTGGGGAATTTAATATTGTATTTGTTTTGTAAAAATATTCTGAATCATTTAATTTATTCTTTAATTCATTGTTAACTAATTGTTCATAAATGCCATCTTTCATAGTTTGATCACCAAAAAAATTATAGCATATATTTATTAATATTAATTTGTTATAATTTAAATTAATAATACAAGAATAATGCAATGAATATAACTTATAATATAGAACAAAAGATAATTTATTTATTGATATAGAAAATGAAATTATTAAATAGTAATTCTGAAATATTATAGATAAGAAATAAGTTTGAAATATAACTTATTTTTTTGAGTAAAATTATAACTCATAGACAATATATAAGTAGGGAGGTGAAAAAATGACAAAAGAAAAAAATAATAAAAAGAAAGTATTAATAGCTTGCTCAATAGCATCATTAACTGTACTTGGTAGTACCCTTGCATATTTTACTACTAGTACTAATATAGCTAATAAATTTAAAACAGCTTTATATCAAAATGAAATAGTTGAAAATTTTGTATCACCAAGTAATTGGACACCAGGAACTGTAACAGAAAAGACTGTTGGTATAACTAATACAGGAAATATTGATATGGCACTACGTGCAACATATACAGAAAATTGGACTAGTGCTAATGGAGATGAATTAAGCTTAACTGATGGTAATAATAATCGTGCAGCAATTATTACATTTGGAAGTGATTGGTCAAAAGATAGTGATGGATATTACTATTATGGTTCAAAAGATAATAAAACAGCATTAGCACCTAATGCAACAAGTTCATCATTTATTAGTAGTGTTAAATTTAATGAAAATATTGAATCATCATTAAAAGAAACAATATCTGATGATGGCAAAACTATAACATATACATCAACAGGTGATGGATATGATAATGCTACATATACATTAACAATAAGAATAGATACTGTTCAATATGATCAAGCAAATAATATTTGGAAATAAAAAATATAGAAAGAGTAATATTTATGATAGAAATATTAAAAAATATCTTTATTAGAATAATATATATATTAATAATTATTTATTTAATGATATTTATACCATGTATATGGGGATATAAACCACTTGTTGTAGTATCAGGTTCCATGGAACCAGTATTAAAAGTAGGTGGGTTATTATATTATACAGAACAAGATATAAATAAATTTAATAAAGATGAAATATTGGTATTTAAATCAGGTAATCATATTATATCTCATAGAATAGTTGATAAAACTGATGATGGATTTATTACTAAAGGAGATAATAATAAATCTATAGATACAGTAATTGTTGATAAGGGACAAGTACTAGGTAGAGGGACTAATTTTTCTATACCATATCTTGGTTATTATGCTGATTTTATATATACTCATAAATATTTACTTATTATATTTGTAATATTAATAGTAATTGATTTACTTATTGACAATAAAAGGAGAAATGAATAATGAAAAAGATAATAATTATCATTTCTCTACTTATTACATTATTTATTAGAATAAATATTACCAATGCTTATTTTAATACTAGTAATACAATTAATAATATATTTAAAACAGAATCTTATAAATTTACTTTAAATAGTAATGGAGGTAAATATTATAATATAGATAAGTTAATAGTTAAAAATAATAATGTTATATTACCAATCCCGGAAAAATTAGGATATACGTTTGCTGGTTATCAAGATAATAGTGGAAATATTGTTAATAATTTAAGTGATATTAACAATAAAACTATAAATGCTACATATACTTTAAATAATTATTTGATAAGTTATGATTTAAATGGTGGTAAATTATCTGATAGTAAAAATAGTTATAATATCGAAGATAGTTTTACTTTACCAATACCTACTAAAGATGGATCAGAATTTGTTGGTTGGACAGGCAGTAATGGCATAACACCTGAACGTAATGTAACAATTAAAAATATGACAGGAAACTTAAATTATGTTGCCAATTGGAATACTAATAAATATGTTGTAGATGTTAATCCAATTATTCAAAATACTAGTTATCTTGCTGGATTATCATGGTTTACTTTTTCAGTTTGGCTTAATGACAATTTAGTTGCTGAAAATGTAATTGATTATTATAATGATTCAGTTGAGTATGGCTCAAAAGTAAGAGTTTTTGTAAATGAGAGAGATGGATATAATATTACTTCATTTAAAGATAATACATGGACTATAACTTCAAATACTGATATAAATCCCACATGGTATGATAATATTGCTCCAACAATAACTTCATTTAGTGTTACTAATTTAGGTTATTATTATCCAGCAGCTGGTGCAAGATATGGCTGGAATATCAGAGTTTATGTAAATGGTTATGATAATGGTAGTGGTATAAATAAATATCAAACATGGCTTGTTCCATATGGAAATGGTGCAGGTGCTGAAAGAGTAGATGGAAATGATCGAACATTAACTCGTGTATTATACTTAAATACTTCATCTGGAAGAACATTTTGCGCATATGCCATAGATAATGCAGGTAATGAAGCTGAAAAATGTGAAACTATTAAAGTAAATTAAAAGTATGTGAAATAAAAATCACATACTTTTTGTATTATCAGTATTTTCTTCAGTTGCACCAGGTGCATTACAATGTGGACAACTTATTTCTCCATACATATAAGTACCTCCACAATATTTACAGGT
This sequence comes from uncultured bacterium, assembly GCA_900314465.1. Taxonomy (GTDB): domain Bacteria; phylum Bacillota_I; class Bacilli_A; order RF39; family UBA660; genus UBA6985. The sequence goes on from OMVK01000060.1 coordinate 9,755, forward strand.
GACTAACTTAGGTGTATATATACCTTCATTATTCTTGATAATAGTTGGATCAACTTTTTTATATCCTTCTTTTAATAATTTTTTATCTCTTTTTAATGATTTTGCTATGTTAATAAGAAGTGCTATAACAATAAATAAAAATGGTAATGCTGATACAAAAGCAGCGGATATAACTATAATATATATTAAATTTTTATCTGGTACAACAAATGAGTTATTTAATGTATTTATGCAATTTATTAAATTTTCTTTTAAACTTAATTTTAGTTTTTCATTTTTATTTATATTATTATATAATTTTTTATAATCTGTATCCGTTATTACTTTATTTACACTATCTCCTTCATATAAACCAAATATATTTTCATTTTCATAATTAGTTATTAAGATTAATAAATACGAATTATCATAATTATTTACTTTAAATTCTTTTTCTGCTAATACATTAGCATTCATATTATATTTAATATATTGTTCACTATTTATTGTTTCAATAACAATTTGAACTCCAGTTTTATTATAATATTCTATTATTTTGTTTTCTATTTCTGTTTTTTCTTCTGGCAACAATAAATTTTCATTATCATTTATCATATTCCAAGTTTTTTTATTATTTATATCAGATGCATAAAATAATGTATTATCTTTAAGAGTTACATATGTAATAATTGATGGAAGCAAAACATTTATTACAATTATCATCAGTAATAATATTATTAATACTGATGCAATTGCTTCTTTTCTAGATCTTACATATTCAAAATGGGCTTCTCCGTCATCTGTGTATCTTACATATGTCTGACATCCCTTTGTATAATTATTATTCATATAAACCAAACACCTATCTTCGTAGTAAATATATAATATATAGATAATATTATCAATAAAATTTACACATATGTTTTTTATTATAAATAATATATTTACTAATAAAAAAATTAACAATAATATTAATATTATTGTTAATTAATAATTATTTATTAATATTTAATTATAT
>OMVK01000059.1 GCA_900314465.1 uncultured bacterium
AAAAGTCTAAAGAAATTTTATATATCTAATAAACCATATGTATTATCTATATCTTTACTTAATAATTTATATATATTATCTTTCATATTATCAATCCCTTTTTATAAAATATGTGCTAACACAGATATTAATATTAATACTAGTGTATATACTAATATTATTATAATAGATTTTTTAGATATATAAAATTTCTTTAGACTTTTATTTATTAATTTGTCACTATGTATACCACTTGATACATATGTAACACCAGGTGATTTATACTTTGATAAATCTCTAGTAGATAAGAAAGTACAACCTATACTATTATCATAATCTATATAAGTTATATCATTTGGTAATTTAAGTATTAGAAAAGTCATAGCTAGATCACCTACTGCACCTGATAAATTAAATACTGCAAGATAACATAACCAACTATTATTAATTATTATACCTAAAGGATATGCAATAAATGATAATATTATCGTAGGTAATAACATAGATATTAAAGCACATTTTTTACTTATCTCATCTTGACATAATGTATATAAAACACCTTTTTCTAAAGCCATACCAAATTTAATATTTTTTGATTCTAATCTAAAGCCAATACCATGTATTAATTCGTGTAAGAAAAAATACAAATATAATAATAATATAAATAAAAGAGTATCATATTTATTAGCAAATGAAAGTGGCATAATGAAAGATGTTAATATAAATAAGACTATTAGTATAATAATACATAATATATTTAATGTAACAATATTAAGTTTAAATTTATAATATTTTTTTATACTACATCACCAATATTATTATAAAATATATTAAATTAAATAGAAATGATATTGTTGAAGTTAAATATTTTTTATGATAATATATAACTTGTTTAGGGGAATAGTACAAAGGCAGTATAGGAGTCTCCAAAACTTTAGATGTGGGTTCGATTCCTACTTCCCCTGCCATTATGATAGTAATTTCGAACTTTTTTGTTCGAATACAAATAGATTACTAACTAGAAATAGTTAGTTTTTTTATGTTTTAAAGACAATACACTATTAACGCATGGAAATTGATTTAAGTCATCTTCTAGATATAAGTTTCTTTTATCAAGTATAATTTCTAGTATATTAAATATTTTATATCATAAATATTTAATATTCATATTTTATTATTAAATGTATATTTATTTTATTTTCAAAATATAATTCTTGATTCCTAATATTTTTTTAGATATTCTAAAATTATGATAGGAGTGTAGATTGAGAAAATGAAAAAATATTTAGTGCCGCTTTTGCTGACTATAATTTTATTACCTACTTTTATTAAAGCTGATAATGATATTATTTCAGTAGATTGGACAAGAGAGATTGGAAATGATTATTATCAGGACATAAAAAAGGTAGATGATAAAATTTATGTTTTGACAAATGATTCAATTATTAAATATGATTTAGACGGAAATAAAACAACAACAAATTTAGATTTATGTGACGTTGGTGCATTTTCTGAAGATAGTGTTATTTGTTATAATTTTAGTGATCCAAGTTTTAGATCAGATAAAAATGACTATTATTATTGGCAAGATGAATATATATACGAGTATGATTTTAATGGAAGTTTAATGCACAAGGTAAAAGCTTGGTCTGGTTCAATATATAAACGAGAAAAGGGACATAATTTCACACCAGCAGCAGGAATGACATTTGATCAAGTTGGTAAAGATGATAATTTTTATTATTTATTTGACAATGGACATTTAGCAGCTGTTATTTGTTATAATCCTAGTCGTTATGATTCATTTAGATGGCTTAATGCTAGATACAATGAAGATACAGAAGACTATGGTTTTTACGATGAAAACTGGAAATGGGTTTCTGTAGATATGAGTGAAATTGCAAAAAGAATATCAGATAAGAGTTATATCTATTATCATCTTTATGAAAAAAAAATTGCCGAATACGCCGAAAAGCATAAAGATTTGCTAGAAATGTATGGAATTCAAATGGAATCATATGTAGATTATGTTGCAAATCAAGATATAGATTTACCATATCAACCTATGATTGGATCTAGTCTAGGTGACAAATATTATGTTAGTTATTTAGATGAAGAAGAACAAACTTATAAAGCATTAATATATGATAAAAGTACAGGAAAAGATATTGACATAAAAATAAATGGGAATTTGTTCTTTAGCGTTATTTTAGGTGATGATTATTTTATCGTTTTAGATACAAGCAAAGATACATGCAATGGTACTAATTGTAACAAAGTTAATATGAAAAAATATAACTACAATGGTGGAGTAATGGAAGAAGATACAATATTAAGCCAAGATGATACATTTATGGGTACATCTGTTGGGTATGTTGTAGATGGTGGTTTTGTAGTTGTTGCAGGAAATAAGCCAAAAGATCAAAGTGCATATACTACTTCATTGATTAAATTTTATAAGCCGAATTATGAAATAAAAACGGAAATTGTAGGAAAAGGTACTCTACTTACTTCTCGTAAAAGAGCAGATTATGGAGATGTAGTTACTTTTACTACTAATCCAGAAGATGGTTATACAATAAGCAAAATTGAAGTAATAGATAGTGATGGAAATGTTGTTGCATATAATGGTAATTCATTTATTATGCCAAAAGACAATATAACAATCAGAGTATTATTTACAACCGATATTACAAATCCTAAAACTGGTATTAATAATCATATCTTAATAAACATTTGTTTACTATTAATAGGTATTAGTTTATATATCTATTACTATCAAAAGAAAAGAAAAATTTAATATATAAAAACCATTACAATTAAGTAATGGTTTATTTTTTATTATTTCTATTGGCTTTTTCTATTAAAGCTCTTACTTTCTTATTATCATCTAGCTCTTTTTTTCTTTTCATATTAATATTAGTATTTATATTATTTAAATCTTTTTTTATTTTGTATGCATTTATTAGTTTAAATATATCACTTGTGATAAATATTAGACATGGTATTAATATTATTAATATCCAACCCCATTTAGATGCTACAAAATATTGAATATTACCTAATCCATTTATTTTAAATTTATATTTACCTACGATATCAGAAAATACTATTCTACCTGAATCAGGATAGACATTATTATCTCCTTTTGTTTCAAAATATGTTATACCATTTTCTGTATATTTTTTATATATACGATGAGTTACTGTATAACCACCTGTATCTATTGTTTCTGAATAAAAAGTAATAATATCTCCTACTCCTAAATCATTTTCACTATTTACACGTTCATCAAAGATAACATCATTAACCATTATTGTTGGTTCCATTGATGGTGAAACTATTGTAAATAGACTTATTAATGGTCTTTCATTTTTACCTTTTGCTATTATCTGTGAACCTATATAAAATATTAGAAAGCATGCAAGTAGTGCTAAAAATATTAATATTATATATGTTATTATTTTCCAAATAATTTTTAGGATTTTTTTTGCTACTTTCATATTATTTACTCCTAAAATAATTATATATTTAGCATATGTTTTATTCAATAAAATAAAAAGAACCTTTACAGGTTCTACTTAACTGCTTGAGTTACTGATATTTTAGCATCTACGGCTTTGTTTGGATCAAATGTAGCAGTTCCATTGACATATATATTTACTGTATATGTATGTGTTGCACCTGTTGTTATTGGTCCAGCAAAAGAACCTTTTCCAAGTACAATTGTATTTGCACCTGTTGGTATAGCTACAGGTTCTGTAGTACTTGTTATAATTGTACCATTATTATTATCATTAGTTGAAGTAATTGTATAAACAAGTTCTCCATCACCATAAGTATTATTATTTATTACTAAATTAGCTTCATAATTTAAATTAGATGAACCAGTTATTAAGCCATTAACAGTAAATGTTTTACTAGCTACTGAATCATTTGGATTTAATGCCCCTGCTTTAATTACTGAATTATCTTGATATTCAACTGAAATAGTACCAGATGTTACCTCGATTGTCGTATCACCTTTCCCATTTTCCATTGATATACCAAAATATGCAAATGTAGCACCTGCTACTGCAACTACTAAAGTAGCTGTTGCAATTATTATCAATAATATCATTTGTCCTTTGTTGTTATTTCCCATATATATTCACCACTATTTTTTAATCATCTAAGTAAATATTATCATTTTTATAATTTATATGCAATAAAATCATTATTTAATTAATATTTATACAAAAAAGGTGAACTTTATTTGTTCACCTTAATAATAGCATTATTTTTGCTTTCTTTTGCTTTATTTATTTCAAAATAGAATGTTGTATATTTGTTTTCTTCAGATTTTACACCATATTTGAAATTATGCTTTTCAAGTACTCCTTTAACAATAGATAAACCTAATCCAGTACCTATGTTATTTCTTTTATGATTTTTTTTCTTAGTATAATATCTATTCCATACTAATGGTATTTCGTCTTTAGGTATACCTTTACCAGTATTAGTTATTTCTACTAAATAAGTAAATCTTTTTTCTTTAACATTAATTTTAACTGATAAATCATCACCAGTATGCTCAATAGCATTATTTATTAAATTATATAATACTTGATCTATCTTAGATCGATCAGCACATACCATTGCATTTTCTTTCATATTTATTTCAAAATTAATATGATCTTTTTCTTTAATTACATCGTATCTACGCATTACTTCATTTATTTCATCTGCTAAATCATAATTTACTAATGTAATTGTATCTTCATGGGCTTGTATTTTAGATAATTCTAACAAATCGTTTACTAGATTATTTAATCTATCTGATTCATCTATGATAACATTTAAATCACTTGTTCTTTTTTCAGGATCTTTATAACTTAAGTCTCTTACTTTTTCAGCATAAGCTTTTATCATAGTAAGTGGCGTTTTCAAATCATGGGAAACATTTGCAATTAAATCTCTTCGAAGTTCATCTGTTTTATCCATTTCTGATGCTGCAACAGTTAAAACATTTGCAAGTTCGTCTAATTCAGCAACATTACCTCCATCAAACTTAACTTTATAATTTCCTTTAGATAATTCTTTGGCACTATCTATTAATCTTAATATTGGTTTATTTACTTGTTTTGATATAAAAATAGATACAATTAATGATAATAATATTAATAATAGAGTAATATATATTAATTGGTTTCTTAGTACTGATGTTGTAGAGTTTAAATCTTCAATAGAAGTATTTAAATATATAAGTTCGTCATTAGATTTAACAAGATATATTATACTTCTACCTCCATTAGGACCAATTAGCTTCATATAATTAGCATCTGAAGTTATTAGATCTTCTTTTATTTTTATTACTTGTTTATTATCTGACCCAAGAACACAATTATTATCTTTTATATTATAACTTTCAATTGTATTATCGTGATAATATTGAATACATAAATTACTCTTAAATGCTAAATTTTCTAAATCATCTGATGTAAAATTTGGTGTACTTTGAATTGTTTTAGCAACATTAGTTACATTATCTATTTGATATTTCTCATAAAAATATTTTAAAAATTGTATTTGTATTATCCATAGTAGCAATAGTATAACAACACTAAACACTGATAAATCAATCAAAGTTCTAATTGTTAAACTATTCTTCTTCATATTTAAATTTATAACCCACTTTTCTTACTGTTTTAATTGAATTACGATATTTACCTAATTTACTTCTTAATAATTTAATATGAGCATCTATTGTTCTATCTTCAGCTTCGTAATCGTATCCCCAGATACATTCGATTATTTTATCTCTTGATAGTGCTACTCCTTGATTTTCTAAAAATAATTTTAGTAATTCGAATTGAGTACTAGTCATTTCAACAAGTTCTCCATCTATTTTTACTTCATGGCTAATATTATTAAGAGATATATTACCAACAGATATTATATCTTCTTTAGTATTTCTTTTGGTAACTGCTTTGATACGTGCCATTAATTCTTTAGGACTAAATGGTTTTGTTACATAGTCATCTACACCTAAATCAAATCCTTGTAGTTTATCATATTCTTCTTTACGAGCAGACAACATAATAACTGGTATATTTTTATTCTTTTTAATTTCTTTTACGGCAGTATATCCATCTGTTCCTGGCATCATGATATCCATGATTATTAAGTCATAATCGTTTTCTTCACAAAGTTCAATGGCCTCTTCACCATCACTTGCTTCATCACATGTATATCCAGCATCTTCGATATAGTCCCTTATTACTGCACGAATTCCAGCTTCATCATCACATACTAAAATATGCATAATATCACCTCAACATAATAATATATTAATTTTGTGAAAATATGAAGAAGTTATTTTTTTATATAACTTCTTTTTATACGATTATAATAATCTATATTATTATCTATATCTTCCATATAGTCTTCAATACTCTTTGAATAACTATTAGGAATTCCATTAGTAATAATATCAATTATTTGTTTACTATCTAATTTAATATAAGTATTAGTATCATTATTTATAATACTATTATTTAAATTATATATCAAATTAGCACTCATTAATGGCTTACATATATTAGCATTAGAAATAGTGTTTTTTAGTATATGCATACCATCACCTAAATAATAAAATATATATCTATTATCTTTTTTAGATACAACATATGACAAATTATTTGATCTTAAATAATCTATTATATATTCAAAATAATTAATACTATATATATCTACATCATCACATACATCTTGATATTGAATAGTTGTAGCATTAATATTATCTAAATTTGTTTCTGTATTTAAAGCTATTAAAGATATATTAGAGAGTATATCTTGTATATCTTCTTTATGAAATGCTTTATTTAATAACATTTTTTTCAATTCTTTTTCTAGTTTAATATAAGTATCTAATCCACCACAATAGGAGAATATATTAATATTTCTAAATCTTTTCTTTATTGTTTCAATATCAATAATATCTTTATTATTATCTAGTAATAGTTTAGAAAAGTATTTATATGTAAAATCTTTTAAATCATCTTTGGAATTTGCTTCTAGTACTAAAAAGTTAATGTTTGTATCTTCTAAGTTATAAACATATTTATCATGTTTGTTTTCTACTCTTGCTAGAACTAATGCACGATTAAGAGTACCAAACATATTCTGTTTATCTTTAGTTGATGATATACATAAAAGAGATGGCTCCATAAAAGGATTACCATCTATTAATAAATCTTTATTATTTTTATCTTTCTTATATAAATTAACCATATCCCCTTGTTTTAGCCCATTAATTATAGTTCTACATTATGAAAATAATCAGTTACGTCATCTATATCATCAAGTAAATTGCATAGAACTTTAAAATGTTCTAGATCTTCTCCTTCAAGTGTTACGGTTTCTTTTGGATACCATCCTGATTCATCTATATCATAATCAACATTTTTTAATACTTTTTCAATTGCTTCTTTTGCAGCATTACCATCTTGGTATTTTACTGTTACAGTTATCTCACCATCGTTATCTTCAACATCTATTGGTTCAACTCCTGCATCTATTAAAGCATTTAATACTTCATCTTCAC
>OMVK01000058.1 GCA_900314465.1 uncultured bacterium
CTACAAATTCGCCTTTTTCTACTGAAAAAGACACATGATCTAATGCTACAACTTTTGATTCTCCTTTTCCATAAATTTTAGTTAAATTCTCTGCTCTTAATATTTCCATAGAATGTTTCTCCTTTCATATCTTGTAAATAGATTATATAATAATCAAAGTTACAAGTAAGTTACATTTAAAAAAATTCAAAAAAATATAGGAATTATATTTCAAATTCCTATATTTTTCTAAATCTTTTTCATAAGTTCAACATCTCCAGAAACGTCACCTGGCTGAATTTTTCCATAATTGTTATGCTCTAAAATTATTTTAGCTAACTGTTCAGAACAATCTACTTCTTCAAACCAATCTAATTTTTTTATTTCTTCTGGAATATATGTTAAATTTGTTGTATATAATTTATCAAAAATTTTCTCCTTATATGCTTCATTAAATTTATCTATACCAGCTGTAAATAGAGAAAATGTTGCTATCATATATATTTTTTTAGCACCTCTTTTTTTCATTTCTCTTGCAACATCAATCATAGAGCCCCCTGATGCTATCATATCATCAACAATAAATATTGTTGTATCTGTTGGGTCTTTACCTAAATAAATATGCTCTATTATCGGATTTTTACCCTTAACTACTTTTGTTAAATCTCTTCTTTTATAGAAAAGACCTACATCACATCTTAATATTTCAGCATAATATCTTGCCCTTTGCATTGCTCCCATATCTGGGCTTATAACCAACATATTTTCCTTATTTATTTTTTCTGTATTAAAAATATTCTGTATTATCACTTCTGTTGGGAAAATATTTTCAAATGGGAGATTAGGTATAGCATTTGAAACATTTGGATCATGACAGTCAAAAGTAATAATATTGTTAACGCCAAGTGATTCTAATTCTTGTAAGGCTAAGGCACAGTCAAGGGACTCTCTTTCTTTTCTTTTATGCTGTCTAGATTGATATAATAATGGCATTATTACAGATACATTTGCAAATCTACCATTTGTAGCTGAAATTACTCTTTTAATATCTTGAAAATGCTCATCAGGTGCCATATTGTGCTTTCTTCCATAAAAGTCGTATTCGATGCTATAGTTACCAACATCAGATAGGATATATAAATCTTTGTTTGTAATTGATTCATTTATATAAAGTTTACCCTCACCATTATTGAATCTGCTACAAGTAACTTCTACTAATATATTTGTTTCACTATTAGTTATTTTTTTTATATGCTCATTAACTTTTCTTCCAAGTTCTTTACAATTATCAAAAACTATGAGCTTTAAGTTATTTAATTTTTTATTCATACCATTTAATTCTCCTTTTTCTAAAACGATTTATATGTACCTTTTATTTTTCTAATAAGCGTTTCAAAATATTAATTCCTTTTTGAGGATTTTTTATAAATTTAATTGCGTTCTCCCTACTTAAAACTCTATTAGTTGAAACTTTATTAAGTTCAAATTCTTTCATAAACTCATCATACTTTTCTTTTGTATCGCAACCTTTTATCATATATGTATATCTCCATAATGATTTTTTAGATTCTTCAATTAATTCTTTATAATTAAATAAAGAAAATTTTTCCATTAAATCGCTTTTTGTGTATGTTCTAACATAAGGTGTTTTTATGTTATTTACTGAAACTGAATTATATATTTTTGAAAATTCAAATAAATCTTCATAATCTCTATTATCAATCATTTCTGCATAAGATTTTATAACAGTTTTAACAGTTAAGCATTTTAAATATTTATAATTCATTAAATATTTTCTAATCATTTCTAATGATGCGTCTTGAAATATTTTTACTTTATCTGTGTATTCTTCTTTACTATCTAAAATCGGAATAATTTTATTATCCTTTTCAACAAGCTTTAAAGTTGTACCATGTGGCGCAGTAAATAAAAACTCATACATCATAACATTTAATGTAAAAACACCTTTATATATGCTATCTGGTTCACCTTGATCAAAGCAATAACCAAGTGAGTTTATACGTACATCTTTATATGGAGATGAAATTGTTCCAAAATAATATCCAAATATTTTTTTATTAGTTGCCTGATACATAGCATGTTGAGTAGAACCGCCCCAACCCACATCAACTATTTCAATTGTGTCATTATCAAATAATTTTTCTTGAGCTAAATATTCTTTTAATATTTTTTTCTTTTTTTCAAAAACTTTTTCAAAATCTGAGTAAGCATATTTTATTAAATTTATAAATTTTTTGCTATTTTTTATATATACTATTTCATCAAGTGATTCAATTCCAAATAATGGCAAATACTTTTCATATTTTGTTCCATCTAAGCCATAAGAATTAAAAATTTTTCTTAAGGTAACATATCCTTCATTTTCAGATGTTACACCCAATATTAATGTGATTAAATAATCTTGGTTATCCTCTGTAAGCATTGGAATAAAATATGATGCCCTAGAACTATACAAATATTTTGTCTCTTTTGAAGTACCAAGCATTTTATTAAAAATGTCATACGTTTTTTGAATGATATACCCATCTCTTGCTAAAAAATATAATATGTTTTTTGATTCGTGCGTTAAATTATATAGCCAATTCGTAAACCCATAATAAATAGGAGAAGCATATAATACTCCAAATTGCTCCCAATATGATTTTGTATCAGAATTATATAGATAATTATTTTGTATTCCTCTCAAAATACTTTCTTCAATAGTTTCAGGCTCTCCTTTAATTTTGCTTTTTTCTCTTATATTTATATAATTAAAAGCTTTCATACCCAAGCTAATAGGAATGTCATAATCAGAATGTTTATTATCACCAATATGTAGCCACTTTGAATAATTTAAATTGTTTTCCTTTTGGACGTATTTAAATAAGTCCCCTGAGCCCTTTGTTTTCATATTATCACAAGAAACATATAGTTTAAAACTGCTGTATCCAACATTTTCCAATATTTTCTTTATAAAATTGTGGGGTAAATACATATCACTAATAAAAAATACTTTTTTATTTTTTTTAATGCAATAATCATATATTTTTTTCATAAATGGATTAATAACTAAAAATTCTTCTTCTAATTCTAATTCCCTATTTTTTATTTTTTCTATAATAGTTTTATCACTTATTTTATTTTCCATTTCTTTATATATTAAATCATAATTGGTCTCTCCATTATTTTCTGATACTCTTGATTTAATTTCAGATTCTTTTCTTATGTTTTCCAAATTTTCAATATTAAATTCTTTTTCTAATATTTTAAATAAATCCGTTGGTTTGTATATATTTCTAAATAATAGTGTGTCAAATACATCAAATGAAACAACGTCACATTTATCAACTAATTTTAAAATTTTATCTTCCATTTTTGAATCTCCTTTTATTGTGATTCTTATTATCTCATTCCAGACTAAAAATCGACTTTATTCTACCACAATTCTAAGCAAAAAATAAGGGCATAAATATTTATTATATGAAATTTTGTATGATTTCAATGTTTTTTTGAACATATAAAGTTTTAAACACACCAAAAAACAAGTATGCTTTTGCAAATGCATACTTGTTTTTTAATTTATATATAGTTTCGATTATGCAATTTAGAATATATACATACATATTATTGCACCTTCTCCAACTTCTTTTAAATTTTCTAATACCTTAAAATTTTTAATCATTTCTTTTGTATTATATTATTCAACTGAAATTAGTGTTATTTTTGCATACCCATTTCCATCATTTCCTGTCATTGTTAATGTTCCATCATGTGTTGGCATTACTTCATTTCCTGCCTTCATTTCTGGTGATTCAAATTTCATTCCTGAATAATGTACACTTTGCCCTGTATGAATTATATTGCTTTCTGTTGAATTTTCAGCTATTGCATTACAGCCATCGTATCCTGATATAAATGATGACCCACCGGCACCTGAATTAACTGTACCACCACTATAGCCTCCACCAGCACCGCCAAAGTATCCTCCACCGTCCTCCGGCCGCCCCATGATAGATTGCCATTTCCGCCAATACCAAATGCTCCAAAAGTCCCTTTATAATCACCTCCACCGAACTTCGCCTCCTGTCGTTTGAGTTCCACCAGAAGGTGGCACAAGTGAAACAACACCAGCATAATGTCCATTATTGCCATTTCCACCAATTGTTTCTCCAGCATAACCTCCATCAGCTGGATATGCATAGTCAGTGGCTCCGCCTCCACCTGCTGCAACCATAATACGTGATTTAATTGAAGCAAAATCATTCCAAATTCCGCTAACTAGTCTAATATCAGTAGCACCACCGCCTCCATATCCATTTATAGAACCATTATTTTGAGTGTCATTTCCATTACCACCTATACTTCCACAATTATAAGATGCATTCCTGTCTTTCCTATTTTCTCCAACATATACATATAACTTAGTTTCTTTATTAAGTTTAATTATGCCAGATGTATATGCTCCTTTTCCTCCCGCACTTCGATTTCTAGTTGGATTGTTTCCGTTGTGCTCCCCAACATTCTATTTCATATATTCCTGTTGATGGTACCTTCCATTCTTGTACCGTTCCAGTATAATCAAAATTATACACTTTTGCTGTTTCTGTTTTTATTTCCCTTGTTGTATTACATTTTACCTTAAAGTTACCGCTTCCTTCTATTACTGAATAACCATTTTCTGGCTTTGCTGTTATTGTTACTTCTACTCCTTTTGCAATCTTTTGACTATAATTTTCTGTATATTCTTTTGCTTCTTCTCCATTTATGGATACTGTAAATGACTGTACATGTTCTCCTTTATTTATTGTGACTGTAAATTTTCGTATCTCTCCAGCCACCATTACATCTGTTATATGCAAGTCATTATCTATCGTAAATTCAAAGCCTTTAAATGTTACTATTGCATAAACTGGCTCTGTGACATCTGCTCCTATTATCTCTGTTGAACCTATTTCTTTTCCTTCTATTTCTATTTTTGTTAATCCTTCTTTTTCTGCAAGTTTTAAGCATAGCTTTGAATTTATTTCTTCCCCATTTTCTATTGCATCTGTATATAAATTTGAAAGTTCGATCTCTAGTTCTTCTCTTACTTGCTCTTTGTTATACTTATTAGTTGATATAATTGCTTTTTCTATTATTCCATCTTTTCCTGCTATATAGCTTACTGTTACTCCGTGCTAAAATTATTAATATTATTATAGTTATAACCAATGCAATTAAGGTTATTGCTTTTGTATTTTTTAAGCATTTTTTCATTTGCATATACCTCCAGAATTTTAAAATTTACATTAATTTTAACTAATTTTGTTCCAATTTTTGAAATTGTATTCCATCATTTTCATCTATGCTCATATTATATTTATCTTTTAAAATATCCATTTTTCACCTCAATATTTAGTTATTATATTATTCATTTTATTGACATACTTTCTATTTTGCTTAAAAGATACATATTAATTTTAATGTTTTTATGCAATTAAATCTGTTTCTTCTAGTTTTTTACTCAATTTATCTTTTAATGATTTAATAGGTTTTCTTAATGCAACTCCTAAAATTAAAGGAATTATTGTATGACATAATAATATTTCAATATTAATTATGTATTCATTACCATAGAACCCTCCAATTGTTTCTCTTAAAGCATTCATTGCTGGATAAAAAGGCATAAATGGTTGGAATACCTGGAACAATCTTGGTAATAATTCAATTGGATACGTACCACCAGAACCAGCCACTTGTATTACAAGTAATACAACTGATGCTGCCTCACCAACTTTTCCAAATGAAATAGTTAAAGAATAAATCATAAGCATAAACACTAAACTAGAAAGCATGCCAGTTAGTATAAACAATGGATAATATTATAACATGTATACTTTAAGATGTAAATTGATGAGA
>OMVK01000056.1 GCA_900314465.1 uncultured bacterium
CATATAATAAGTTTTTAAGTATATATAATATTATTATATAAAATATAATATAACCAAGTATAGTAATAGAATGTCTTACTAATAATAAAGTACTTAAAATAGTTAAAGATATTACAATAATTATACCTATATCATAATATTTATTATATGTAGTATGATTATTACTTGTTATACATATATCATTATCTTTATTATGCATTAATTTTTTATAGCAGAATGGGAATATATTTAATTTACGTATAGTAACTAATTTACTAACAAAATCTATTAATAAATCATTATAATTAGTATTTTCTACTGATTCTTTATTATTTTTATATTCTAAATGTACTATTAATATTATCATTATTAATATTAAAATACTTATAAGAATATCTATTTTAGCAAGTGTAATAAAGAATATTATTAAACCTATTGCACATGGTATTAAATATTCAAATATATCATTATACATTTTAGTAATATTATAACTTACTTCTAATATTCTATTACCTAGATTATTTAAATCAATATTCATTAATTCCCTAGTAGATAACTTATCTAATTTCTTAAAATAAGATAATTCAATACTATGTTTTATCGAATAATAAGCATCTCCTGAATTATTATTATATAATTTTTCTAAGATATTTCTTATTACTAATAAGATAGTTACTGATATTATTAATAATATTAATTTTTTTCTAGTAAATATACCATTAATAAATATAAGTGATGATATTCCAATTAGATAATAACATATATACATACCTATCTTACTTATATATGTTATTAATGTTTTATTACTATTTTTATCTTTAAGTAATTCTTTCATGATATAAACTCCTATGTAGTTATATTATACTTATTTTTTATTATATTTAAATATTTATTTGAAATTTATTTTTTTTAATTTATCTATCATATCTATTTTAGTAAATGGCTTAGATATGTATTCATCAAAACCTTCACTTCGATATTTATCTTCGGCACCTGATATGGCATCTGCAGTTAAAGCTATAACTTTTGAATAAAAATTAGGTTCTTCTTTGATTATTTTAAAACACTCTTCTCCACTCATATTAGGCATCATGATATCCATTAGTATTAAATCGTAATGGTTATTTTTAGTAAGATTAATTGCATCTGTCCCACTAAGTGCTTCACTACAAGTAAAACCAAGTGAGGTCATGCATCTCTTTGCAACTTTGATATTTAATTTATTATCATCAACTATAAGTACTGTATGTCCTTGATAATTTACTTCTTCTTTATTTTGATTAATAACTATTTCTTCTGGTTTAGTTAATACCTTTATTTTTTGTGGTAGTTTAACAACAAATATAGTTCCTTTACCAAAAGTACTAGATAAGTTTATATTACCACCCATCATTTCTACTAATTGTTTAGTAATAGCAAGACCTAAACCTGTACCTTCAGTTGTACTATTTTTTTCAATATCTAATCTTTCAAATTTAGTAAATAATTTACTAATATTTTCTTTTTTAATACCTCTACCACTATCTTCACAAGTAATATATAAAGTAGTAGTCATATTATTAACATCATTTATACACTTAGTTGTTAGTTTTATATAACCTTGGTCTGTATATTTAATAGCATTAGTAAGTAAATTATTTACTATTTGTTTAACATGTACTTTATCACCAATTAACTCATATGGTAAATCACTTGCAAAATCAACAGTAAGTTTTATATCTTTATCACCTATTCTTGTAGAATCTAACTTAGCAAGTTTTGTTATTTCATCTTTATAATTATATATATGTTCATTTATTTCCATATTATTAGTTTCTATCTTGGATATATCTAGAATATTACCTACGATTTCTAGTAATGTTTCTGATGCAGATACGATATCACTTAAGTCTTCTTTCATGCTTTCAGGACAATTTGGATCTTCTTGTAAATCTTCAGATAAACCTACAATTGCATTTAATGGCGTTCTTATTTCATGTGACATACTTGATAAAAAGTCACTTTTAGCTTGATTAGCTTTATCAGCTTCATTCTTTGCTATTTCAAGCTCTCTTATCATTTTTACATCGGGATTTTCAATCGTATGATACATAACTAAAACATAAAAACTAAATATAAAAGTTTCCGTTATAACTTCAGGATAATATCTTCTTAAAATTAAACCAAATATAAACATAATTAATAATACAAAAAATGGTATACATTTTTTATAATTAAAGCCTTTAGAAAATATATATCTAATATAAAATATTAAGATAATTGGTACATAAGTAATAATACCTACCATAGCTGCATAATAAGCAGGCCCATTTACATCAAGAGTATTTTCTGTAATGATGGTATCTATTGGCAATGCTAAAATAAAAGCAATAATAATTAAAGTAAATATAGCAAATATTCTCTTAAGTATTTTTTCAACTTTTGGACTTATATTACTTATTGTTATTGCATATAATAATATTAATAAAATTATTATATTCATAACTACTAAATAAAATGATTGGATAACACCAGTTATATATATACTACCAAAGTTAATTGCAACTACATATCCAAGTACACCTAAGAATGAATATAATAAGTTAAATATAACTAAGTATTTATATATTTTTGTTTCTTCATTTTGACTATTGTTTTTTAAAAAAAATAAAAAAGTAAGAAATATGGAAATAATTAATGCAGCTCCAGGTAACCAAATACCACTCATAGTATCTCTCCATTCTAATAATTATAATAACATCAAAAAATAAATCTTACTAGTTAAATAAGAAAAAAAAGTAAAATTTGCATTTTACTTTAATTACGTATTCTTTCAAGAGTTTTTTTAACATATTCTGGTGAGTCTGTATCTTCATAACGTGATTTTTCGATAACATCTAGTGTATATTCATCATCTGATTCACTCATGATACTTTCGATATTTTCTTTATTTAATTCTTCATTAGTTCCAAGAGTACTTCTTTTAGTTAATGGTCTTGTTGCAATTATTTTCCAAACTAACTCATTAACTTTCTCTTGTAACTCACGTGTTACATCCTTTGCATCTTTAGAAGTTGCACCATGCACATTAATATTCTCACCAATCATAGCTGTATATGATTTATTATCTCTTACCATACCTATTGGTACTAGTTCTGAATCTGTATCTATTGCCATTGAAGCTGCACCAGTAAAAAACTTTGTTGTTATTTTATCGGTTGTATTCCAAGCTCCTTCGGGATATATAATAATATTATCTTTATTTTTTAGATAATTTTTACAATACTCAAGACACATATGTCTATCTGTTTTATATGAATCATATAATTCTTGTTCTTCTGAAGTTATTGATTCATTATTTTTTATTTTCTTTCTTATATCAGCTACTTGATAACCTGTATCGACAAATATTGTTCCAAATAATTGCCAAAATAAACCTTCTAATGTTAAATAATTATATCCAGGATCTCCTACTACCATTTTAACAGGTTCATGTATTATTTCATAATTAGTTTCAATATCATATCTACCTACATGACTTGATGTATAAATTCTTGAATTATTATTATAACTTCTTTTATCATCTAATAAATGTACTTCTCTTTTAGAAAGTATTTTATCTATTTTTAATAATAACTGTACTAAATCATTTATTTTATATCTTATCTCAGGTGTTTTATATTTTTCTAAATTATTATCATAATTATATTTTCTTAAATCACGATAATATTTAGATAATTCATCGAGTGTTAATTTTTTTAACTCAATTAAATTCTTTTTTTCAAACTTTTCCATATAAACTCATCTCTTAGTTATGTATTATACTTTAATTGTTTTTTTTATGCAAATTGTACTATTTACATACATCGATATAGTCTATAAAGTTTGAATATTTTTCTAGTTCACTTAAAGTCAATTTAATCGCACTTGTTTTGGTACCTCCGGCTGGATATAAAACGTCATAATCTTTTAACGATATATCTAAATAGGCTTTAACATTATCATTTACTTCAAATGGTGTTACTCCACCTGGTTCAAAACCAATAATACTTTCTAAGTCATTTCCTGGTATCATTTTAGCTTTACATTTAAAATATTCTTTATATTTATGATTATCAATTTTTTTATCACCAGAACATACGATAACAATTGGTTCATCATTAACTAAGAATGCCATAGTTTTTGCAATCATACCAGGTTTGCAATGTAAATCTTCTGCAGCTTCATGACTGATGCACTTGATTTATCAAATTCAATTATTCGATCTTCCATATTTAACTTCTTAAAATAGTCATGTATTTTTTTATTCATATTTACTGTCTTCTTTCTTTTATAATATCATCACTTGATAACTTACCTATTAACATAGTGCTTGTATCATCATGATTACAAATATTATCATGTATTTTATTTTCATCATAATTAGCATAGCAATACTTGCATAAATGATTACAACTATTATAAGCTCCAATATCAACCATTTCTACGCAATTACAATATCTATTATTTCTAGATAACCATCTTTTATAAGTTTTACCTGTTAACTTCTTAGCTAATTCTTTTGATATACAATCCGATTTAATAAAACCATATTCTGTTAAATTATTATATTCTGAACATGTTTGTACACTCATATGGTGTTTACCAGCAATCATACTAAAATTAGTACCAATAAGCTTCAATTCTTCATTAGTTGGATCATGATATTTTAAATATTCATAATTCTTTTGTACATTCTTATAATTATCAACAAAAGAAACTATTATATGATTAATATATCCATCTAATAACTCACATATTCTAGTAAATGCTTTGATATGATAATTAATATTATATTTATCATTTAATATAATAGGATCATATCTTAAATATATATTATCTTTATCTATTATCTTAGATATTTCTTTGATAGATTCTATTATTTCTTTTTTATCTATAATATTAGGTTCTAAATCTTTTTTATATGGTGTTAATGTTATATGAAATATAATGGTTTTATCAATTTCTTTTAAATATTTTATTATTGGTTTAGGATTCTTAGTACAAAATACTATTAAATCAACATCTTTAAAATATATCCTGCTTACTTGTTTTTGATAAAAAGGATTTCTCACATCAACAAATCCTTCATGATATCTATTCATAAACCATTTTGTATAAAAAGCTACTATATCTGTTCTTCCACTTACATTTAAAATCATAAAAATTACTAGATTATTATAACATAATTAAAAGTTAATAAATTCTTGTTCACATTCTAATTTAATATTATATTTTTTATATACTTCAGCTTGAATATATTCAACTAATTTTTTTATATCTTCACCAGTAGCATGATTTTCATTAATAATAAAATTAGCATGTTTCATACTTATACTTGAACCACCTATTTTATATCCTTTTAGTCCTAAATCACTTATTAGTTTCCATGAAGAATAATTAGGAGGATTTTTAAATACAGAACCAGCTGTTTTATATTCGATTGGTTGTGATTTTATTCTTTGTTCACATCGTTCTTTTATAGTATTTTTTATTTCTTCTTTATTACCTTTATTTAGTTTTAATATACATTTTATTATTATTAAATTAGTTTTATTTTTAAATATAGATGATCTATAAGAAAAATTACAATCTGAATTAGTATATTCTTTAAATTTACCATTTTCATAAACAGTAACGGACTTAATTATATGTGACATATCCGAGTTATAAGCACCTGCATTTTGAAAAATTGCCCCACCAACTGTACCTGGGATACCTGATGCAAACTCAAGACCCGATAAACCATAGTCTGCAACTTCACGTGATAATTTCATTAATGAAACACCAGCACCAACTACTACTTCATCACCATTTATATCATATTTGTCCATACGATCTAATTTTATTAATATTTTATTATATATCTTAGATGAAAATACTAAATTAGAACCATTACCTATAATTTTATATTCTAAATTATATTTCTTAATTAATTTTATTAATAAGTCTAGTGACTCAATATTATTTGGATATACAAGTAATTTACCAATACCACCTACTCCAAATGTTGTATAGTTTGATATATTAATATTTTCTATATAATTACCTATATTATATCTAATTATATCTTTTATTAAATAATTCATAAGTCTCCTTTATTACAATTTAAAAATAACATATAAATAATTATTTATAAACAAAAAACTAGATTATATTATCTAGTTCTTGCTTTACCTGATTGTTCGTAGTTATTTTTTTTTTCATCTTCAAGTATTAGTTCTTTATAATCACGTAAGTTAATACCATATTTTTCTTTAAATAATCTTTGAACATCTAAAGATGTAGCATAATCTATTGGGATATCTAAACTATTTAAAGTATCATATACATCATCTTTAGATTTACCTTCAATTTCAAGATATGGAGGTATTAAAGGCCAAAAATCCACATCTACTTCAACACCATTTAAATTATATTTAATACGTCTATTTTCTTGATAACTTTTTGGTATATAACCTAATTTTACTAAGATTTCATTCATAGTATCAAAATCAGTATTATTTATATTAACTTCAGTTTCTTTTGTTCCATCTACTTTATCAGATAGTATTTCTTTAATAGTTAAGGTAGTTTCTTTGCCATTAGTTCTTAAACGTATCCATCTATTTTCTGATGCTGGATGAAAATCATATACGTATCTCTTTTGTAATGAATCACTTACTAATTTTGCATCTAAATTATTTAATTTATTAATAATATTATCAACATTTATTTCTGGTACTCTTACTTCATATTCAGTTTTTGACATAATATCCCCTCACACTCGGCAATATAATATTACATATTTAATAAAAATGCAAAATATTTAATAAGTTTTTTGTTAATATGTTATAATAATTGTCATGGAGGATGAAAGAATGAAAAAAAATAGTAAAAAGAAATCAACTAATAAAAAGAAAATAGATGAAGTTAAAGAAAAAGAAATCATCGAAGAAGATAGTGACGAAGAAGTTGAAGAAGAAAAAATAGATACTAAAAAGAATAAACCTAAAAAGAATAAAAAGAAAATTAATATTAAACCTATATATGTTGTTATATGTGTATTAGTTATTGTTGTTATTGTTGAAACTATTCTTTTAATAAATGGTAAATTAAGTGCTATTCCTACTAATTCAAATGGTGAAGATACTTTAGTTAGTTTTAATGATGGTACTAGTTATACTGTTAATGAGATATGGGATGAAACTAAAAAGAATTATGGTTTAACTGTATTACTTGAACGTATTGATAAGAAAGTACTTGAAGATAAATATAAAGATAAATTAAGTGAAGCTGATGAATATGTTAAGAATACAGAAAATTCTTTAAAAGCTAATTATGTAGATAAAAATGGTAATTATGATGAAGATACTTTACTAAGTATATTACAACAATATGGTTATAATTCACTTGATGAATATTTAAATACTGTTAGAACTAATTATCTTGAGAATTTAGCTGCTCAAGATTATGCGAAGACCTTAATTACTGATGATGAGATTCAAGATTATTATGATAATAAAGTTTATAATAATATTGATGCTGTTCATATTCTTGTTAAACCTGCTAGTGATTCAACTGATGATTTAACTACTGCTGAAAATAAAGCAAAAGAAATAATTGATGCTATTAAGAAAGATATTGATTCAGGTACAAGTGCTAAAGATGCCTTTGCTAAATATAAAGATGATTTTTCAGTAACTTATGAAGATTTAGGTTCATTTAATTATAATGATATGGAAGAAGCATTTTCTAAAGCTGCTTATGCTTTAAAGACAGATGAATATACTACTGAACCTGTAAAAACATCTTATGGATATCATATTATATTAAAAACTGGTGAAGAAGAAAAAGCTGCATTAAGTGATAAGAAAGATGAAATTGTTACAACACTTGCTAAAGATAAAGTAAGTGATGATTCTACTGTTAAAATTAATGCTATGGTTAATTTAAGAAATGAATATGGACTTAGATGGAACGATTCAGATCTTGAAAATGCATATGATAGATATATAAATTATCAAATTAATCAAGCAAAGAGTTCTAGTTCAACTAGTAGTAATTAGATGATTAAATATCATCTTTTTATTTACAAAAAAACTATTACTTGTGTAATAGTTTATTTATTAAATCCACATACTACTGTAGATTCAATACGAAAATCATTTCTTCCATATGGTTCATATGGATAAAAAGTTACTTTGGTATTATCATAATCACAATTACTACCCGTTTTATAATTTTTATATGAAGATAAGATATTTGAATAATCATCTATCTTATATTTTGCTAAATCATTTAAACTTATTGTTATACCTGTATCTTTATATTGTGATATTCTATTTGCTATTTCTGTATCGTTATCACCAAATAAGTTATAATAATAATCTTTATAATAATTAGAAGCTAATACATTAAGTTGATCATATAATTTTTGTTCTTCTCGTTCATCTGTCTTTGCTGAATAAATTGCTGCATATATTACTATTGCAAGTAGTGCTAGAGCACTTATTATTACTATTATCCTTTTTTTATTTAATTTCATAATCTCACTTCTTAGTAAATATTATATATTATTGATATAAAAAAATAAAACTAAATTAATAGTTTTATTTAATCACGATTATCACTTAGTAGATATAAGATATAAAAAAGTGATGATAATGCTGATGCAACATAGGTAAATGCTGCAGCTTTTAGTACTGAGAGTACACCACTTTCTTCATCTTTATTTATTAAATTATAACTAATTAATAGATTATATGCTCTCTTTGATGCATCAAATTCAACAGGTAAAGTAACTAATTCAAATATTAAACTTAATAGTGTTATGATTATTGATGCATATATAGCACCCATACTACCTATTATAAGTCCAATAAATAAGAAGATATAAGCTATTTTTTCGCCAAATGATACCACTGGGTAAATAGCACTTCTTATACGCATCCATGAGTAATTTTCTTTATCTTGAATAGCATGTCCACATTCATGTGCTGCAACCGCTATTGATGCAAGTGAGTTACCATGATATACATCACTACTCAAATGAATTACTTTTCTAGACGAATCATAGTTATCTGTTAAATTACCATTAGTTTCTACGATATATATATTATCTAAGCCATTATTATCTAGTATCTTTTTAGCTACATCAAATCCAGTTAAATCTTTATTACTACTTACTTTTTTATATTTACCATAAGTTACTTCAATACCAATAGTTGCGATAATTGGTAAAAATAATACTAATAAATATAATATTAATGCATTCATTTAATCACATCCTTGAAATTATAGATTAACATATAATTGTGAAAATTGTATTAATTATTTATTATTTTATAAGTAGTACCTTCTCTTGTATCTATAAGTTCAATACCTTTACTTAATAAATCAGCACGTATTGAATCAGCAAGTTCATAATCTTTTTGTTTTTTAGCTTCATTACGTTTATCTATTAGTTTAAGTATTTCATCTTCATTTTCTAAACTAGTATGTTTAGGTAATAAATCTAGAGCAAATACTTGATCAAAATTTCTTATTAATTCAAGTTTAGTATGTCCATTTACTTCATCATCTTTTAATACTTCATAAAGTACAGATAAAGCATTAGCGGTATTTAAATCATTAGATATTTCTTCGATAAATTTATTGTTATATTTATCAAATAAGTTTTTATCCATTTCACCTTCATCTTTGATATTTAATATTCTTGTACGTAATTTATCTAAAGTTGCTTCACATTGATTTAGATTATCATATGTGAATAATAATTGTTTACGATAATGGGAATTTAATACCATAAATCTAAATGCTAATGGGTCATATCCTTTTTCTTTTAAAACAGATACTGTTAGAATGGCACCATTTGATTTACTCATTTTACCTGATGAATCAAGTAAGTGTTCATTATGGAACCAATAATTTGTCCATTTATGTCCAAGATAACTTTCTGATTGTGCAATTTCATTAGTATGATGTGGGAAGATGTTATCTACTCCACCACCATGTATATCTAGGTATTCACCTAAATATTTAATAGCAATTCCTGAGCATTCGATATGCCATCCAGGATAACCTTTACCCCATGGTGAGTCCCATTGTAATTCTTGATGAGAAAATTTTGATGTCGTAAACCATAAAGCAAAATCGGCTTGATTTCTCTTAGCACTATCTTCTTCGACACCTTCTCTTGCACCGACTACCATTTTATCGGCGACATGATTAGTTAATTGATAATAATCTTTTACTTTAGAAACATCAAAGTAAACATTTCCACCAGATTCATAGGCATAACCATCTTTTAATAACTTAGTTATTATTTTAATATACATATCTATTTCACCGGTAGCCGGTTTAATAATATCTGGTTTTAGGCAATTAAGTGCATAAAAGTCATCAAAGAAAGCTTTTGTATAGAAGTCTGCGATTTCCATACAAGTCTTATGTTCTTTATGTGCTTCTTTAAGCATCTTATCTTCGCCAGAGTCTGAATCACTTGTTAAATGACCAACATCTGTTATATTCATAGCTCTAGTTACTTCATATCCTAAATATTTTAAAGTCCTTACTAAAACATCATGACCTATATAATTTCTCATATTACCTATGTGAGCATAATGATATACCGTAGGTCCACATGTATATATTTTTACTTTACCTGGCTCATTAGGTTTAAATTCTTCGATTGAATGTGATAATGTATTGTATAATTTCATAAATAATTCCTTTCTTTATTAATAATAATTATCTATGAATTTTAACATCGTTTTGTATACATATTATATTCTTCCTTTGTTAAATTATTATACAAGAATAGCCTTATTATTTCAATAAGGCTATACTCTTGGTAAAACATAAAAAGCTAAGAAAGCAACTAATATCGCGATAAATATTAAGACTATTGTTATAATTAGCATTGATTCTGAAGATAATTCTTTATTTTTTTCTGTTTTAGTTATATTAGTATTTATAGTATTATTACTATTATTTATTGGATTACCCTTATTATCTACTTGTATTATATTAGCTACATGAATAATTTTTTTATTATTTAAATTGTTATCCATTCTCTAACCTCTTTATTCATAGTATTATTATATCAATTTTTTTTATCATGTACTATGTAATTTACACAACTATATATGAATAGTTTCGGAGTTATTTTATAATAACTACTATTTCTACTTATGAAATCACCAAATACTTCGTTTAATTTTTTTAAACTTACATAATTATCTAGTTTATCAATAGCAAATTCTTCTGCTTTAGCAACTGAATCTGAAGAAACATTTATTTTACTAGAAATAATTTTATTTATCATATTTAACTTCATTAAACTATCATAATTAAAATTATCATATAGAATAATAATTGCAACTTTCAAATACTGATATCCAATCAAGTCAGATGGAATGCCAAAATAGTTAAATAAATCATTGACTCTATCTTCGATTTCATCACAATCAAACTCTTGATTATGTATTTTACTTCACCCCTTCTTTTTGGTTATGTTTATTATTATACACAAAAAATAGAATTCTCCAAATTTAGAGAATTCTACGAGTTTGAGTTTATAAAAATTTTTTTAATATTCTAACATATAATTATAAATATATTTGGGGTTATTATATGTTAGATAGAGTTTATAGTATATATAATTTAAGTTTTATATTATAGATAGGTTTGAGTTTATATGAAAAGTTAATTATATATATGAGTGTAGTTTATATGATAAGTGATTATTAATTATATAATTCATTAATAAGGGTTATTTAGCCACCCATAAGCTTTATTATTTTATTAATAATCATCTATTTGTTTTTTAGAGTTTAGTTTTTTATTAATATCTTTATCTTTTTATATTATATTTCTATATAACCACTTCCTTTTTACAAGTACATAATATAATGTCAATGTGAAAATTATATGAAATTATATATTTTTTTATTTTTTATATAAAAGTATTAATAATAGAGAGAGTTTATTTTATTAATAACTTAATTATTTTGTTCTTTTTATTCTTTTCTTATTTATTTACTATATCACTTCCTTTTTGCAAGTACATATTAACAAAGTAATATGAAAGATATGTGAATGTGATAAGAAAATTATAAGAAATTTTATATTTCAGGTAATAGTTTATCTAAATAAGATATTAATTCTTCTTTAGTAGCAGGATTAGAATCATTCATCCAACCATTCATTATGCTATAAAAAGCACCTACATAATAATCTCTAATTACTTTTAATGGTACACCTTTTGTATCAAGTTTAGCTTCAACTAAAACATTTAACACTTCTTCATTAATAGCATCACTTACAATATCAATAGCTATACTATCACGATTATTATTATATAAGCTTGTTACTTGTTTTCTGTGTTCTACAAATATCTCAATTGCATCGGATAATAAAGTTAATATATATTTTTTATTTAATTCTCTATTAGGATAATTACTTCTTATTTTATCTATTAAATTTTGTTTTTCATCATTAATCATACTATTTAATAAATCATATTTATCTTCAAAATGAGAATAGAATGTTGGTCTATTTATTAAAGCTTCATCACATATTTCCATTACTTTAATTTTTTCAAATGGCTTTTCTGTCATTAATTTATTTAGAGCATTATATAGATTTTTCTTAGTTTTTACTACTCTGACATCTTCTTTTTTCACTTTTTTTCACCCGAGAAAAATATATTATAAAATGTATGTAAAAGCAACACTTGTTTATTAATTTAAGATTTATATTTAATTTTTGTATATTTATGTATACATTCTTATATTTTTATTAATGAAATATGTGAATTAAGTCCATTATAATTTGATAACGGAGGAGATAAAATGAAAAAATTTAGTGATTTTATAGTTAATCATAGTATTTTGATTGTAATAATTGCATTAATTGCTATAATTCCATCTATTATTGGTTATAATTTAACAAGAGTAAATTATGATGTTCTTGTTTATTTACCTAGTGATATTGATACAATTAAAGGTCAAAATATACTTGCTAATGATTTTAAAATTGGTGCTTATGCATTTGTTATTACTAATAATAGTAGTAATAAAGAGATAAAAGATCTTGAAAATAAGATTAGTGAAATAAATACAGTTAATGAAGTTATATCTATTGAAGATATAACAGATGTATCTATACCTGTTAGTATGTTACCAGATAAGATAGTAGATAAGATAAATAAAAATAATTCAACTATTATTATGGTTACATTCTCAGGTTCAACATCAGAAGATTCAACAATTGAAGGTATAAGAGAACTTAGAAATATTACAGGTGATGCAAATAGAGTTCAATCTATGAGTGCAATGGTTGTTGATACAATGGATTTAGCTAATAAAGAAATAGTTGCATATGTTTTAATAGCAGTTATCTTAGTATTAATAGTATTATATTTTGCAACAGATTCATTCGTTATACCACTTGTATTAATGATGAATATTGGTCTTGCTATTATATATAATATGGGTACTAATATATTTCTTGGTTCAATATCTTATATAACTAAAGCTATAGCTGCAGTATTACAACTTGCTGTTACAATGGATTTTTCAATATTCTTATATGATAAATATAATTATCTTAAGGGTAAATATAAAGGTGACACTAAAAAAGCCATGAGTGAAGCAATTGTACAGACATTCACATCAGTTTCTGGTTCATCACTTACAACAATTGCAGGTTTTTTAGCATTATGTGGTATGAGCCTAACACTTGGACGTGATATTGGTCTTGTTATGGCTAAAGGCGTATTATGGGGTTTAATTACGGTTATAACTATTTTCCCTTCTCTATTATTATTATTTAATAACTTAATAGATAAGACTAAACATAAAGTAATATTTCCTAAATTTAAATGGTTACAACATTTAGCCATAAATAAATATATATTTATAGTTATTATATTTGTAATATTATTAATACCAGTTATATATGGTAATAATCATGTCAATGTCTATTATAAACTTGATGAGTCTCTACCAGATTCACTACCATCTAAGGTAGCATCTAAGAGATTAAAAGAAGATTATAATATTGTTTCACCAGAGTTTTTACTTGTAGATGTTAATTTAAAAGGTAATAAGTTAGATGGTTTAGTAGATAAACTTAATAATGTTGATGGTATAGACTTAGTTCTTGCACCAAGTCAAGTAAGTAATTTAGGTATACCTGATTCAATATTACCTGATAAGATTAAAAATATTTATAAGACTGATAAATATCAATTAATAATATTAAATTCCACTTATGAAGTAGCATCTGATGAATTAAATAATCAGATAGATTTAGTAAATAATATAGTTAAAGAATATGATAGTAATGCAATAGTTGCTGGTGAAGGTGCCCTAACTAAAGATCTAATTACAATAAGTAATCATGATTTTAATGTAGTAAATTATATATCTATATTAGTTATATTTGTAATCATGTGTATTGTATTAAAGAGTGCATCACTTCCAGTTATTTTAATACTTGTTATTGAATTTGCAATTATGGGTAATATGAGTATTGCTTATTATACTAATGAAACTATACCATTTATATCATCTATTGTAATAGGTACTATTCAATTAGGTGCAACAATCGATTATGGTATATTAATGAGTAATACATATTTAGATAATAGACGTAAAGGGAAAGATAAACATGAAGCAATTAAAGATACTCTAGGTGCTACAGTTCCAAGTATTATCATGAGTGCATTATGCTTCTTTGCTGCAACATTTGGTGTATACATATATTCGGATATAGATATGATTGGTTCAATATGTGAACTATTATCAAGAGGTGCTCTAATAAGTATGATAACAGTTATCTTATTACTACCTTCTCTACTTCTTATATTTGATAAATTAATAATTAAAACTACAAAAAATATGAAAGGTTGTGTTAATTAATGAAAAATAATAAATTAAATTTACTTATGATTACATCTTTGTTAATTCCTTTTAATGTCCTTGCTATGAATAAAACAGAAACAATATATGAAAATTTAAACTCTAATGGTGAACGTACTAATATTGTTGTTAGTAATCATTTATCTGATATCGGAGATAAAAATACTATTAATGATAATACAATACTTAAAGATATATTAAATATTAATGGAGATGAAGAGTATAAATTAGATGGTAATAATTTAACTTGGAATAATAATGGTAAAGATATTTATTATCAAGGTAGTACTGATGAAAAATCACCTATTACTGTTAAAATAAGTTATAAATTAGATGATAAAGATATAGATATTAAAGATTTAATTGGTAAAAGTGGTAATGTTAAGATTAAGTTAGATTTTGAAAATAATAGTTATGATATTGTTGATTTAGGTTCTACTAATGAACGTATATATACTCCATTTGTTACTACTGTTGGTACGGTTATTGGTGATAATGCAACTAATGTATCTATTACTAATGGTAAAGCTGTTAGTACTGGTAATCGCACAATAGTTGTAGGTATTGCTACTCCATATTTAGATAAATCTTTAGATATTAGTGATTTAAGTGATTATAATTCTATTGAAATTAGTTATGATACTGATAGTTTTGATTTAAGTGATATATATGTAGTATCTACTCCTAAGTTACTTGAAGATACTGATTTAAGTGTTTTTGATAAATTAGATAGTGCTGTTAGTGGAATTAATGAATTATCTACTGGTGTATCTAAGTTAAAAGCAGGTGCAAGTGAATTATCCAATGGTGCAAACACTTTAGCAACTGGTGCAAGTAAGTTATCTACTGGTATTAATTCAGCATATGAAGGAAGTAATAAACTTACAACTGGTTCTTCATCACTTACAAGTGGTTTAAAGAGTGCACTTGATGGTGCTAAAAACCTTGCTGATGGTTCTACTGAAGTTGATGAAAATTTAAAACAAATTATAGCTGGTTTAAATCAAAGCATTAGTGCTTTAAATGATAAAAATAAGACATTACAAGAAGAACTTACAAACTTACAAACTCTTGAAAATAAAAATAAAGAAGCAATCGAAAAATTAAGTAATGGTAATAAACGAATACAAGCTGGTGTTAATGAAAAATTAAGTAATGGTAATAAACGAATACAAGCTGGTGTTAATGAAAAATTAAGTATGCTTGGTGGTCTTGATTTATCACAAAGTAAAGAGACAATTTCTGCAACACTAGATAATTATATTAATGATGGTAAGTTAACTACTGACATAAAAAATACAATTCTTGGATATAAAGATAGTTATGATAATAATTTAAATTTAATAACATTAATTAGTACTAATGAAGCAAATCTTGAAAAATTAAGTAATACAATTTCAAGTAGTCTAAGCGAAATATCTACTAATTTAAATACTCTAGATGGTTATTTAAAACAACTTGAAACTACCGGTACAAGTGAGATAAATTCAGGTGCTAATTCTTTAGAAGCTGGTATTCAAAAGTTATATAATGGTAGTGTTAGTCTTGAAAGTGGTCTTAACTCATTAAATGATGGTTTAAATATTGCAAATAGTGGTGCTAGTAGTTTA
This sequence comes from uncultured bacterium, assembly GCA_900314465.1. Lineage (GTDB taxonomy): Bacteria > Bacillota_I > Bacilli_A > RF39 > UBA660 > UBA6985. Next base: position 16,517 of record OMVK01000056.1, read on the forward strand.
GCAGATGGTGCAAACACTTTAGCAACTGGTGCAAGTACTCTTTCTAATGGAATTGAAACACTAGATTCAAAAGGTATAAGTAAATTAAGAGATTTAAGTAGTAAAATAAGTACATATAAAAATAAAGCAAAAGCTATAGTTAATTCATCAAAGAATTATAATGGTTTTACATCAGATAATAGTAATGATACGACTTTAATTTCTGTAATTAAAAATAACTAGATATTTAAAATATATCTAGTTTTTGTTATTATAAATTAGTGATTTTTATGAATGAAAAAGAATTAATAGATTATTATAATAAATTTAATGAAGATAAAAGATTAAAAACCAAACATGGTAATATTGAATATATAACCGCTATGAAATATATTCATAAGTATATTAAACTAGGTGATAAAATAATAGATATTGGTGCTGGTACTGGTGCCTACTCTATTCCTTTATATAACGAAGGTTATGATGTAACTTCAGTCGAACTTGTTAAACATAATTTAAGAGTTATTCAAAGTAAAAATAAGAATATTAAGTGTTATCAAGGCAATGCTTTAGATTTATCTAGATTTAAAGATAATAGTTTTGATATTACTATCCTATTTGGACCAATGTATCACTTAATAAATATTAATGATAAGATAAAAGCATTAAATGAAGCTAAAAGAATAACTAAAAAGAATGGTTATATATTTATTAGTTACTGTATGAATGAATATGCTATTATCGAACATGGTTTTATAGATAATTATATTAAAAATAGTATTAATAATAATGATATAGATAATAATTTTAAAATAATAGATAAAGATAATAATTTATATAGTTATGTAAGACTCGAAGATATTAATTATATTAAGAATAAATGTAATTTGAAAAGGGTTAAGATTATAAGTCAAGATGGACCTACAGAATATTTAAAGAAATATATTAATAATATGGATGATGATACTTATGAATTGTTCATAAAATATCATTTATCAACATGTGAAAGAAAAGACCTACTTGGTGCAAGTAGGCATATACTAGATATCTTAAAAGTTATCTAGTTTTCTTTTTAGTATTAATATTATTTAATAAAGGCATTAAAGTATTATCAATTGTTTCTTCAGTTATAAATGGTTTTAATGTATTAGTATCGCCATTATAATTATCTGGTATATCACGGGATAATGATGTTAATGGTTTATCAAATACATAATTATCTTCCCTATCTATATAATAAATATATATATTATAAAAATTATTAAAATGGGATAATTCTTTTTTTAAATTATTTAATACTTCTTTAGAAATATTCTTAGGTACATAAATAAAACATGATCCTTCATATTTTGAACCATCTCTTGATGTTCCATTTAATATAACGATATTACCAGTGTAATATATATAAAAAGCTGCCAATTGAGCACGATCAATACTAAGTTCATTTAATCCTGAAAAAGCTCTTCTTGCTTGTTCACAATTACTCATTACATAATCAAATAAATAGATACCGTGCATTGAATCATTAATTGCCGGCCCAAATGAATCTATTCCATTCTTCTTAATAACTGTTATTTTATTTACCATACATACCCCTTTATATATAATTTATGCAAATAATTCTTTTTTATATCTAATATTCTTATCACTTATTAATATACATAAATTATTATCATCTTTATCTAAAAATACATCTTCATATTTATTTATTAATTTACCATTATCTTGTACCCTTTTTTTAGCAATATCAAAATCTTGAGTATTACCATTAGTAAAATTTATTCTGACATTAACAACATCAGGTTTATTCAATAATCTATCTATTGCTTGATAAGTTCTTGGGTCTTTATCGTTTAATATTCTAATCATAAAGAAACTTGCATATAATTTATTACCTTCTACTTGATAATTTATTTCTTCACCATTAGAATCGATATTTGAGATGTAGAAGTGATCAAAATTAGATGATGAAATTGATACAACATCTTTATTGTTAGTAGTAATATCAATGCTATCTATACACTCTATCCTCATTACTAACCACCTTAAAAACATTATAACATTTTATATAATAAAATACCAAACAAAATATTATCATTTTTCGATAAATTTATTTTAATAATTTATAGTTGAAATTTTAATAATATATGGTATAATTAATAAGTAATTCGATGTGGTGAGTGCCTAATATGCGCCCATAGCGCAATTGGATAGAGCGTTTGGCTACGGACCAAAAGGTTGGGGGTTCAACTCCCTCTGGGCGCACCATATGATATAGAGAAGTAGCACAGTTTGGTAGTGCACTTGGCTTGGGACCAAGGGGTCGCAGGTTCGAATCCTGTCTTCTCTACCATTTTGTTTATAACACGTAAAACGTGTTTTTTTTGTATATATGGAGTTATATGTTTGAAAAATTTTTTATTAAAGATTATAAAAATATTAATAATAGTAAAGTTAGAAATAAATATGGTATATTAGCAGCTATATTTGGTATTACTAGTAATATATTATTATTTATATTAAAAATAGTAATAGGTATCTTATCTCATAGTATTACTATTATATCTGATGCTTTTAATAGTTTATCTGATTCAATTAGTTCTATTATTACTCTATTAGGTTTTAAATTAATGAATAAGAAACCTACTCAAGAACACCCTTATGGTTATGCTAGATATGAATATATAGCTAATATGCTTGTATCTATATTTATGATAGTAATAGCTATATTATTTATTAAAGAAAGTATTGGTAAAATATTTAATCCAGCTGAATTAAATATATCTAATATAACATTTATAATATTAATAATATCTATTATTATTAAAATACTTCAATATATAGTATATAAAAATATAGGTAATAAAATTAATTCAGATACATTAATAACTGTATCTCATGATTCTTTAAATGATATTATTAATACAAGTGCTATTATATTTTCGATGATTATTATGAATATATTTAAGATTAATATAGATGGATATGTTGGCTTAATTATATCCATATATATTATTATTAGTTCTCTATTAATGCTTAAAAATGCTATTGATCCACTAATTGGTGGTGTTCCATCTAAAGAAGAAATAAATTTTATTACTAAGAAATTACTAAGTTATGATTCTATATTAGGTATACATGATTTAATTATACATAATTATGGTTATAATCAAGATTTTGTTATAGTACATGTAGAAATAGATGCAAATACTAGTTTTCTTGATGCACATAAGATAGCTGATTTTATCGAAGAAGACTTTTATAATAAATTAGGTATTAATATAACTATTCATATGGACCCAGTTGAATTAGATAATCCATTACAAAATAAATTAAAAATTAAAATAGAAAATATTTTAAAAACTATAGATAATGAAATAAGCATACATGATTTTAGATTAACAAATAATAAAATAATATTTGATGTTGTATTACCATATGATATTAATTATGAAGAGAAAGATTTAGTTAGATATTTAAAAAGTAATATTAATAAGAATTATAAATATGAGATAAAAATAGATAGACCTATGTATTAGTCTATCTTTTTTTTAAAATAAATTTATTAGTTATTTTATCATCTTTGTTATTATGTTTTAAATAAAAGTATCCCAGTGTACTAAAAACTATGGCACCTGCAAAATTAACCATTAAATCTTTCATAGTATCATTAAGACCAATATCTAAATAACCATTTTTAATAGTATATGATTTATCTTTGGTATTTATTATTGTACTTTGTATATCTTTGATAATAACTGGTTTATTTTCTCCAGTTTCATTCATTTTAATCGAACCAATATTAGTTATGATTCGATCTTTTTGCATATCAACTAAGAACAATTGGTCACAAGTGTACTCTATAAATTCCCAACAAACACCGACAGTCATCGAAAAGCAAACACCTACAATAGCAACATATAATGGACTTAAGTTAATATTATCACTATTTTCATTTAATAAATTAACTAAAGAAAAACCAATACCAGCGCAAATAAAACCATTTAAGGTATGTAGCATAGTATCCCAAAAAGGAATAATACCATAGAAGTTATTAATTTCACCAAGTATTTCAGCAGCAAATATAAAACAATAAATAGTTGTTTCAAGTAAATTAGGTAATTCTATTTTATACTTATCTTCGATAAAAGTTGGTATAGTAAACAAGAATAGTGATAATAAACACAATATAGCATTAGATAAAGACCCTCTTAGTAACTGGTCTATCATACATATGATTACTAATAATCTTAATGTAAAGTAAACAATTATAGAGCTTCTCTTACTTGTTTTATATTTTTTTATCATTTTATTAGTAAATTTACTCATTTATCTCCACTCTACTTTCTCTAAATATTTTATTGGGCAATAATTATTTTTTAAACTTATACCTATATGATTTAATCTACTAAAATTCATTTCAATATTATCATCATATTTAGAAAAACATTCTTCTTCATTAATATTTTCATAATATTCTTTATCTAATTTATTATTACTTTTATTAGACATATCATAACCATAAAAGATATCATTAATAATATTTTTTACTTCTGGATTATTTATATCTATACGATATATATCTTTATATGTAGATAATTTACTTATTTTACTACCTAATGCTTTATATGGAGTATATCTAAAGAAATATATATAACTTGCTCCATATTGGCCTCTAA
>OMVK01000057.1 GCA_900314465.1 uncultured bacterium
CCACATGGAATATCTAAAAACTTGCCAAAACCTGCAACATATACAAATGGTCTTTGATTAATAAGTGGTATATCTATTTCTTTTATAGTACCTGTAAGACATGCTTTAATATTCTTTTCAGTATTACTACCATAACCAAACATTATACCAATATCATTAGTAGTACCTATAGGTATATGAGCTATTAATAGTCTTTCATTTCTTTCTAAATTTCCATATACTACTTCATCAAAAGTACCATCACCACCCATAGATATTACTAAATCAACATAACCAATATGACTGACAATTTCTCTTGCATTACCTTTATATTTAGTACCAAAGAAATTAACTTTATAATCATAAGATTCAATTATTTTTTTATATTTGGGTATATCTTTTTTCTTTAAAGTATGACCAGAATTAGGATTATAAATAACAATACAAGTCTTCATATAATATTCCTTTCAATTTATATAACTATAATAAACTATTTTTGTATACAATTAAATAAATATTCATATATAATAAAAATATCGGAGGGTTTAATATGACTAATGAAGAATATGAAGAAAAAGTTAAAAATTTATTATTTTATATAAAATATAATCCTGAATGTAATGATGAATATAAAGAAGAATTATTATCATTAAATAAAAATAAAACAGTTAGTAGTATGATAAATATATTTAAAAAAGATATGGAAGAATTTGATTATGATGATAATAATGATTTAACATATATATTTGCTTTACTAGATATGTTACCTATTATAAGTAATAATACTTATTTAGATAATTTAATAGCTAATAATTTTAATGATATACATCATAGGATAACAGATATTATTCATATTAAGCCAAGTAATGCTAATAAAAATCAAGAAGCAAGATATCGTTTAATATTAAATATATTAGATAAGATGGAAGAAACTTCATTAAAGATATTTTATTATATTCCTAAAGACTATGAGCCTAATCAAGAAGAATATTTAGATTATTTAATATTTAAAAATAAGAATATAGATTTTATAAAAGAAGCTATTACAATATTTCCATATATAGTAAATAATGTAGATAATAAAGGCAATAGATTAATATTTAAAATATTAAAAAATTATTTAAATTCATTAGATATTTATCTTTCTTCAATAAATTTAGGTCCCATAGATGATTTAATATATTATTTAAATGTATTTAAATTATTTTATAATAACGATAAGATAGCTTTATCAGATAAAGATAAAAAAGAAATGTTAAATATATTAAAGAAATATATTAATAATAAAAATTATCAAGTTAATAGATTAAATGAGAAATTAACTTATTTTACTAATCAAATATTTTTTATTATAACAGGTAATGATAATAATAAAACATTAAGCGATTTAAATTATAAGTATGAAGTACATGATAGATTTAAAGAAGCTCAAGAATCTGATGCTAAAAGAATTTATATTAGTAATAGTAATTTAATTAGTAAAAATAAAAGAGATATTTATACATTTGATGGTGAAGATGCATGTGAAATAGATGATGGTTTATCTATTACTAAAGAAGATGGATATTATAGATTAGGAATACATATTGCAAATCCTAATAGATATATTAAAGAAGCATCTATATTAGATACAGAAGCAAGAAGAAGAACAAGAAGTTTATATTTAAAAGATCAAGTTATTCCAATGTATCCATTATTGTTATCTAAAGATTTAATGGGAATAAGTGATAAAAAGAATTCTTATGTTATGAGTTTTTATTATGATATAGATGAAATAACTGGTGAATTAATTAATTTTGAAATAAAAGATGAAATAATTAAAGCTAAAAAGAATCTTACGTATAATGATTTTAATAATGATGTTATACATGGTAGTGATGATATTGAATATTATGATACTTTAGTTAATTTGTGTAATATATCTAAAATACTCGAAAAATCTTATAGTGAAACAGATACATATAAATCATTACATAATGATGATAATATATCTCTTGGTACTAAAGTAGTAGCGGATGCTATGATATATAGCAATCATTATGTAGCTAAATATTTCCAAGAACACGAACTTCCTTATATTTATAGATGTCATAAAGTAAATCCCAATACTATTAAAGAAATTGAAGATTTAGAAGAAAAAATTAAATTGAGAAATAATAATACCACTATTATTAAAGAATTAGATATGATTAAAAATATCTATCCAAAAGCTTATTACAGTTCTAATAATGTTGGACATGATGGACTTAGAGTAGATGCATACTCGCATGTTACATCACCACTTAGAAGATATGCCGATGATATTGCTTTAAGATGTATAGATAGATTTTATTTAAATAAATTTAATATTGAAGATAAAAAAAGATATCAAGAATATATTGATATCATATGTGATGAAATAAATAGTAGAAGAAGATCACTTGATGAATATGAAGCAGAAGCCTATACAAGAACTAATTCTACTCATTAAACTTCTTAGCATGTGTTATATATGATAAGAAATGATTATTTTTTAAATAAAATAATATTTCTTTTGTTGGAGTCCAAAAGTTATCTGTACAAATAAATTTTTGAGTTGGTGTTAAATAATACCTAAATAGTCTTATTCTACTATAATTAGGTATTTTTTTATGTGTTCTTATATAATAACAAAAGAAATATTTACATGCAAAATTGTTTTCTGTACAACCATGTTCACCTAAATAAGGGCATTTACGACAGCAGCTTTTCCATTTAGTATGTTTAGCTCTATTAAATATGCAAGTTCCATTTTCATCAAATTCACAATAATTATTTTTTTGTAAATCAGCATTAACATTATCAACCATCGTAAAATAAACATATTCAAGTCTTTCATTTTTATCTTTAATATTAAAAGCATGTATTATTTCTTCAAATTCTTTTTTCTTATCTTTACTTATCTTAGTATGATATTTAATAACTAATTCTCTTCTTCTATATATTATTTTATATAGCCATAATAAATGATAAAAATTATTAATATCATTTTTTTTATTTATGTTAATTATTTTCTTTTTCATATATATTATTTCTTTCTTATTTTAATATCTTCATTAAATTTATTAATATATTTTTTTCTTAGATCTTTTGCAGTTGATTCGATAACTTTTAATCTTTCATCTGCTAAGTTAGTATTTGTTGTATCCATTTTAAAATAGGTATTAACTGAATTTTTTAATAAATTATCTACTGATTCTAGAGAATTATTGTATTTATTAACATTTTCTTCAGTTAAAAATGTTCTTGGTCTAATTGATGCATGAGCTAAATAATCTCTTTTAATTGCTTCATTTGCATTAGTTTTGGTAACAAGTAAATAATCTATTAATTTTTGAGATATTTTTTGATATTTATCTCTTAATTTAGTATATGTTTCTTCATCGAAATTACCATTTATATAATTTAAATAATTCCATACTTGTCTATCATTAATTGATCTATCAATAATTATTATGTCTGCATTTGTTTTTATAGCACTCTTAAGCTCTTTTTCAATTTCTTCAAGTATTTTTAAATATTTTTCATTACTTGATAACTTATTATATTTTTCTTGTAATTCTTCTTTATATTTTTTAGATGTAGTAAATTCTTTAACATAATTAACCTTAAAGCCACCCTTTTTATAAAAATCAGATAAGTCTTCAAGAGTTGATGTTTTTCCAGTTCTTGGGGTTCCAGTTGATTCGATAACATATGGTTTATCAAGAGTAATTATCTTTTTTAAATTTTGTAATTCTGTAAGTCTTGCATCTAACTCTTTAACTTTTTTATAATATTCTTCATTACCAACATAATATGCACTTATTTTATTTTCTTGTTTATCAAATACTAAATCAATATCTTTCTTTAATCTTTTAAATATTGGTAAATTTTCATCTTCATTATTGATTAAGCTTTGATATATATTATGATAATACCATTTTTGTGATTCTTCTCCCCTATTAAAATTGGAAAAATCTTTTTTACCATTCTTTTCATTTAACAAATATAAGTCTTCCAAGTTATTAATTTTATCGGCAATCAATATATATTTATTTCTAAGAGGTAAATCTCTAGTTTGATCAATCATATATTGTTTTCGTTCTTCCCATGATAAACTTTTATCTGGTTCTGATGCACTCATGACTAAATCTGCAATATCTTTTCCAAATATTTTATTAATATCATCATAAGTATATTTTGTATCTTCGATTACATCATGAAGATAACCTGCAGCAACTACATTATCATCACATCCATACTCTTCAAGTATTTTTCCAACACTATATGGATGAATAATCATCGGTTTATCTTTTTCACTTTTTCTGACTTGTCCATCATGTGCATTAATAGCAAATTTTAAAGCATCATCTTTTACACTCATAATATACCCCACTAATGAGATTATAACATGCAAATATTATTTTATTAAGTAAAAAATAGAAAATATATTTATTATAATAAATAAAAAACTAACGTTTTACGTTAGTTATAAACATACTGGAGGGGCCTACAAGATTCGAACCTGCGCTCAGGGAGTTGCAGTCCCTTGCCTTACCGCTTGGCTAAAGCCCCATACATGAGTAAATTATATCACTCTAGTATAGGGTTTTCAAGAAATTATTTTAAGAAGTTGGTTGTAATTCAGTAGTTATTGTTTCGGTAGATGTCTCTTCAGGTATTGAAATAGTAGTTGTAGTTGTTGTAGTTGTCGTTACATTAGCACCATTTTCTTTTAATGGAATAACTACGATATTATTTCTAAAATTAAATATTAATTTTATATCACTAGCTTTTAAAATATTTCTATTAACATAAGTAAAATATTTACCTTCTAAACCATTACTTTGTGGTACGATATTAGCTTTTTCATAATAGTCTTTATAATTATATCTATAATTAATAGTTAAATAATTACTTATTAAATCATTATAAGTAGTAAATGTTTTATATATTTCAGCGTTTTCATCAATATTAGCATTATAATCAAATATTAACATAGTTAAATTATTATATCTATTAGCTGTTATTACATTAGAATATTTATTACAATTTAAATCTAAATCACAATTTACATATTTATCTTCATAGTTTTCTGCTAATTCATAACTTTTAATAGTTAAATTTATACTATTTTTATTTACTACATTTGTATTTACATCTTGATATAATCCGTAAGTATTTGTTGTATTATCAACATCGATATTATCAGGAGTAAATTTTATTTTTTGATAACTTGTTAAAACATCCTCACTTGAATCAATAACACCAGTTTGAACTCTGAATTCAAAATTCTTTTCTGATAAAGTATTTGGTACTTTAAATATTAATATTCTTTCAACACTTGTATTATTTGGTAATACTTCACCATTAGTATATGGGACTCCTAAATCATAAAATTTAGTATAAGTATCATTAACAGCATAATAATTTATATTTTTATATCCAACAGACATCTTTGATAAATCAAGTGCTCTACTGGTAGATGATGTATTTTTTAGTGTTAAATTAATAATTATATATTTGAAATCATCAGATATTTTATTACCATTATAATCTTCATTAGACATATATGTATTATTTATTTCATATATAAAATTATTATATGTTATCTGATTAGTAACTAAATTGGCTTTTTTATATACACTATAATAACGATATCCTAAATAAGCAAATATTATACCTATTACTATAGAAAATATTCCAATAGCAAATTTGTTTTCCAGTATATAATATTTAGCTTCTCTTATAGTTCTTCTTATAAATCTTAAATATTTATAATTATTTTGACCAATAATTAACTCGAATTCTTCATCATCTTGGTCCATTATTTTTAATTCAGCAATATCTTTACTAAAATTAAATTGTTTTAAGTTAAATCCAATACCACGAAGAAAGCATATTACCATGAATATATATCCTGGTATTCTTGCCATAGTAGATAAATCTCTTATTAAAGATAATGTATCAATAGTTAATTCTTCAGTAGATAAGATATTTAATTGTCTAAATGTATAAGCAAAATATATTAATACAAATAATAAATAACCAACTAATAATAAATATGTCCTATATGGTTTTTTTCTTGTTTTTAATAACCAAAGTAATACCCCACTCAGAAACAAATCTACAAACACGAATAGATATATTTGATTATTTATATAAACTGTTGCACCTTCATAGGTATAATTTCTAGTGTTAATTAAAGTATTTGATAAAGTACTTATTCCAGATATATTATAAGTGATAAATAATAAGCATATAAATATTATTAAATGTATCGCTCGGAAGTGTTTTATTATAAAAGCATAAGGCTTTCTTAGGATCACTTTAATCAACTCCTATTCTAAGAAAAATTATATCATAAAATATATAAAAAATATATTAGTATAAAAAAAGCACTTGATATAAAAGTGCTATTTATTAAATATAAATATTTTATTATTAGAACTAAAATTCCATTCAAATGAACTTAATATCTTATATTCACCATTATTAATATTATAGGCATATATAGAATCACTTATTTGATAATATACTGTATCTTTATAATAACTTAAAATATTATCTATTTTATTATTACTTATTTTTATTTTATTATCTGAATTATGATAATACATATATAAATTATTATTATCTAATTCATAATTATATAAATTATTGTAAGTAAATTCATATTTATTATGTATTAACTTACTAAATTGTATATCTTTTAATTCTTTCTCATATATTTTACCTAATTCGTTTTTATTTATTTTAGTAATATTCTTTTTATTTATATCTATTGTATATTCTTTTTCATTATCAATATCTACAAGATATATCTTAGAATCTATATCACCAAGAAAATATGAATTAAATGATATATCATATTTAAGATTCATAGTATCTATAGAATCATTATTAGTATCTATTATATATAACTTATTAAAAGTTTTAGTTTGATCATAGTCAGGAAATATTAAATATCTATTATTATATTGATAATATAAAGTATTATTATAACTTTCAGTATTTATAAATTTTATTTCTTTTTGGTTATTTAAGTCAGTTATTCCATAATTATTCCATATATATGCTTTATATTTTATCTTATCACTATTATATAAAGAGACATTAGCATAACTAAATGATTCATTACTATCATTAGTTATATTTTTTAGTGCATAGTCTGTATAGTAATCACTACCATTTGTACATATTTCATTAGACCATTCATTATATATATTTAACTTAATACAATGATAGTCATTAATATCTTCTTCAGATATATCACTTATTAACTTTCTTTTATTAGTATAATTATGTTCTATTACAAAATCATAATTATATTTATCACTACTAATATTAAAATAGTAATAATTATAATTTTTATTATATGATTCTTTTACTTGATAATTATTATAATCATAATTTGTTTCATAATTTATTACTTTATGTATATTTAAATTTATTATTAGTAATATAAGAATAATTATTAATATAAATAGATATAATTTATAATTATATTTCATATTAATTCTCTTTTAGTTTATTTGGATATTCTTTCTTTTTTTCTTCCATGAATGTTGTTATTATTGTTTCTATTTCTGGAAGAGACTTTTTGTCTAAATCAGATACATATGTTGTTTCTTTTAAAGTATCTATAACAATTGTTCCCCAAAATAATTGAGACTCTACTGATAAATCATTAAAAAGATCAGGAGTTATAGATATTAATTTATAACCTGGCCATAAATATTTTCTTCCTATTAATAATCTTTCAGTAGTTATAGCAATTACACCTGTTTCAACCATATTCCATGGGTTATTATTTAATTGTCCAACAAAAGCATATAATAATTCTTCATTTGGATTAATGTGTTTATCAATAATAGCAGCATGCGTTTTTACTCTCCATCTTACTGTTGATGGATATTTGTTTAAAAATTCTTTTACTTTATCATATGTACTCATTTTAATCCTCCAATATACCTGCTTCTTTTAATTTACTTACATAAGTATCATAATCATAATATCCCAATATGCAATCTTTTAATTCACCATTTTGCGTAATTAATGCCATTGGTTTAGCAAAACCACGATTCATTTGAGTATCCTCACCAGTAGTTGTACATTTAGCTGGAATAGTAAAATTAATATTAGTTAATGTATTAAAATCAGAATCACTCATAGTAGTCTTATTAAAATAATATATATCTATATTTTTATTCTTTGCTATTTCATTAATAACAGGTAATAACATTTTACAATAAGAACATGAATCCTCACCTATTATTGCTAATGTTAAATCTTTACTATTTACTTTCTTAATATATTGATCAACAGTAGTAGTCTTATATGCTATTTCATCTTGAGGTATTTCATTATATAAATACTTTCTTATATATTTTTCATAAGAATCTTTATCTATTGTACTATCAATTACTCCAAGAATGCCTTTATTATCATAAAATATAAAAGCAGGTGTACTCGTAACACTTAAATTATATGTAGATAAATAACTGTTTAAATCTTCATCAGATATATCTATTTTATAACCCTTTAATAAATATGTTTGTTTCCATTCTTTAAATAACTTCTTAATATCATCATTTAATTCACCAGTATATATTACAGTATAATTATTATTTTTATAAGTACTAACTATATCATCCATAGTAATATTTTTTATCTTAGAATTATTATAAGTATAATATATAAATATGCCTATTATTAATGAAATAATACATACTAATATAATTATCTTTTTCTTTTGCATATTATTCACCTTTATGTATATTATATAATATACTAAAAAAAGATACAAAGAAAAAGAAAGATTATTATTAGATGAATATTGTTTATTATTAATTTTCTTATTTATTATAAATATAGTTAATATTACTAATATTATTTCAGGTATTATAGCTTGTAAAATAACTCCATTAATCTTAATAGCATCAAATATAATAAATATTATTGAAGTAATAATAAATAATATTAGAAATAATTTAGTATATCT
>OMVK01000053.1 GCA_900314465.1 uncultured bacterium
TATTCTTTATTAAAATTATTAGTTATTATATCTTTATTTTCTTTTGTCTTATATTCACCATATAATAATTCTTCAAGAGATACAGCAAGTATATTAGATATATTAATTAATATATCTGGGTCTTTTGGAAAATTACGTCCATTCTCCCACTTAGATATTACCTGGGGACTAACATGTAATTTACTTGCTAATTCTTCTTGTGTTAGTTTTTCTTTTTTCTTAAACAAGCAATAAACTTACCTCTTTTTTCATAGTTATTCATAAACTCACCATGTATTTATTATACAATAAATATAAAAAAAAGACTTAAATGATTAAGTCTTAGTTTATAACAGTAATTGATTCGATAACAGGTTGTTCATCTTTAGGAATAGTACCATTGTCATCTGTTGGTTTAGCATCACTTGCTATTTTATCAACAACATCCATCCCTTCGGTCACTTTACCAAATGCTGCATAATTACCATCAAGATATGTTGCATCTTCTTGTACGATAAAGAACTGACTTGAAGCAGAATCATAACTAGATGATCTTGCCATTGATATTGTTCCTCTTACATGACTAATTGTATTATTAACACCATTAGCACTAAATTCACCCTTAATAGTCTTGCCTGAACCACCCATACCAGTTCCTTCAGGGTCTCCGCCTTGAATCATAAAGCCTTCGATTATTCTATGGAATGTAAGTCCATTATAAAAGTCACTTTTAGCAAGGTCAATAAAATTAGTAACCGTAATTGGTGCTACATCAGCATCAAGTTCTACTTTAATATCACCATAATTTTTAACACTTATAATAACTTGGTGTTTACCACTTAACATTTCTTCATCACTACTTTCACTTACTTCACTTGTACTTGTTGTACTTGTATTACTTTCATTCTTTTTATTTTTTGTATCAATTACTAAAAATAATAGTAATAAGATAATAATTATTATTGCTATTATCCAAAATATATTATTTTTAATTTTCTCTTTCACTAATTAATCACCGATTTTTATTATATAAAAACTAGTAATTATTTTCAATATGTAAAAAAGTGAGACTATTTCTCACTCAAATCTACTTTATCTAAATCATCAATAATTGCAATTTGTTCATCCATTAAACTTTTAACTCTTCTCTTATAAGTAATTATATTTCTTCTAAGTCTTTGAGATTCTTCTTCAAGATGTTCTGCTTTTAGTAATGCATCATTAATAATTCTATTAGCATTCTTTTTAGCATCTGTAATTATTAAATCAGATTCAGTTAAACTATTTTCTTTGTATTTCTTAGATGAATCCTCTGCAAGTGTTATTGCTCTATTTAAAGTATCATCCATTTTTTTATAATGCTCAAGTTCTTTGTTTAGTCTATCAATCTCCAAGTCTTTTTCTTTCATTTTATTAATCATGTCATCTACTTTAACAACACAATCATCAACAAAAGCATTGACTTCTTTGATATTATACCCGTTAAGAGCTCTATCAAATTTATTCATAAGTATTCACCTATTAATCTATAATATTATAAATAACTTAAAAGTCCATTTCGTCTTCTATTTTAGTTTTATTTTTCTTATCTTCTTGTTCATCACTTATTTTACCTTCGACATTAACATTCTTAGGTGTACATAAGTATATATCATTTCCAAGTTTTTGAAGTGAACCACCCAAAGCATATAGTGTTCCACTTAAAAAATCAATAATTCTTCTAGCTTGATCATGTGTTACTTTTTTTAAATTAACAACAACCGAATTTCTCTTTTTTATTTGATCTGCGATTGTTTGCGATTCAGAGTATGCACGAGGCTCAGCTAAGATAACTGAATTAGTAATATTTGCAACACCAGCAGGTAATTTATCAGTATCATAACCTTCGTTTTCTGTCTTTTCTACATCCGGATCGTTATCATTTGGAAATAAGGCTCCTAAAAAACTATTTAAAGCCATAGAAAAACACCTCCATATTTTATAACTATTTATATAATAACATAATTTAACTATTATAGTAAATATATTCAGTATATTATTTTTTCTTTAATTGATTTAAAGATACATTAATAATATTCTTAGCCCACTTACTACCAACATTAATAATATCATTATATAATTCAACTATTTTATCATAATTATTTTTATCTTTTAAACTATTAATAGTATTTAAACTATTAATAACTATTAATTTATATTTATCTTGTTTACTATCTTTAGATACATCTACATTTATCAAAGATTCTATTAAATTATACACTAATTTATTTAATTTAGTATCATTAAATATATTGTTATTTATATTATATTTATTTAATAATTCTAAATAATTAGATTTAATTACTTTTTTATCATTTAATATATATAATGTTGATACTTCACCACTAAATTTCTTTTTATAATACATATTATCTTTTTCATCAAAAAAGATAAAATCACTCATAAATATCACCTAGTCTACTAAAATTATAACAAATATATTTAATAAATTAAATTAAAAAAGCACCTAAGTGCTTAGTTAATTTTACTATTTATATAATCTATTAATTCATCTATTTTTACTATATCTTGTTTCATAGTATCTCTATCTCTAATAGTTACAGTATTATTATCTAATGTATTATCATCAATAGTAATTGAATATGGTGTACCTATAGCATCAGCTCTTCTATATCTTTTACCTATATTACCTGAATCATCATAAGATACCATAAAATGTTTAGATAATTCTCGATATATTTCTTCTGCTTTTTCTGAATGTCTTTTCTTAACTAAAGGAAGTATAGCAGCTTTATATGGTGCAAGCATTGGTTTTAAGTGTAAGATTTCACGTGTTGTACCATCTTTAAGTGTTTCTTCATCTAGGTTTTCACAAAGAACTGCAAGAACTAATCTATCAAGACCAACTGATGGTTCGATAACATATGGGATATATTTTTCATTAGTTTCAGGATCTTGATATCTTAAATCTACTTTAGAATGATCAATATGTTGTTTTAAATCATAATCTGTACGATCTGCTATACCCCAAAGTTCCGAAAATCCTCCCATCGGATATGCATATTCAATATCTGTTGTAGCTTTTGAATAAAAAGATAATTCTTCTTTTTTATGATCTCTAAATCTTAGATTATCCTTAGATAAACCTAAATCATATAAGAAATTCATACAATAATTTTTATAATATTTAAACCAATCTAAATCAGTGCCTGGTTTACAAAAGAATTCAAGTTCCATTTGTTCAAATTCTCTTGTTCTAAATATAAAGTTACCTGGTGTTATTTCATTTCTAAATGATTTACCTGTTTGACCTATACCAAATGGTATCTTAGCTCTCATAGTTCTTTGAACATTTAAGAAGTTAACAAATATACCCTGAGCTGTTTCACCACGTAAATAAACTGTATTCTTTTTATCTTCAGTTACACCCATTGTTGTTTCAAATAATAAATTAAATTTTCTAATTGGTGTAAACTCTTTAGAACCACATTTAGGACATGTTATTTCATTTTTCTTTATATATTCTTCAAGTTCACTATTAGACCAACCATCACCAGTTTCTTTACCCTTAGTAAAGTCTTCGATTAGCTTATCTGCTCTATATCTTGATTTACACTTTTTGCAATCAATAAGTGGGTCAGTAAAACTAGTAACATGACCTGATGCAACCCATACTTCTGGATTCATTAAGATTGCTGAATCAAGTCCATAATTATGTGGATCTTCTTGAATAAATTTTTTCCACCAATATTTTCTAATATTATTTTTAAGTTCAACACCTAAAGGACCATAATCCCAAGTGTTAGCAAGTCCACCATATATTTCACTACCTTGAAATATATAACCATATTGTTTTGAATAATTAACTATTTTATCCATTGATTTTTCCATATTTTCCTCCATAAAACAAAAAAAGAACAAATTATGTGGGCATACATAAAGTACACTGTTCCACCACACTTTGTTCTCATTTATATATAGCTCGAGGTTGCCAAGCCTGTCATCACTTTATTACTTAATTAATTTATCATAAATAAATTATTAATTCAATAATAATTATTATCTATAAAATATATTTTAATTAATATTATTTTTCATATATAAGTTTATCATTATAATAAGTATAATATGATGCTTTACTACCATCACTTACAGTATAATAATTATTATCACTTATACTTGCTGTTTTATCTTCTGATAAAGTCATAACTTCTTTGTTATCTTTCAAATTATAAATAACTTTCTTATCATCTTCAGTTAATATTGCATAACCAGTATCTGAATTAAAAAATATATATGTACTACTATAATTACAAGGTATTATATTTTTTAAATCTGCACTTATATAACCATATTTATCATCATCATTTCCTACTACATAATAATCAGAAGAAATATTATTAATATATTTATAAGTATCTGAAACTTTATTGCCTTTTTCATCTATAATATAATAATTTATATTATCTTCACTTACTATTGCATGTTTATTAGAATCAAATGTGCTTGCAAATGCATAGTTTTTATCAAATAGTTTATTACCTGATTTATCATAAAAAGTATATGTTCCATTTAATGATGAATCACAAGAACTATTATCATCATCTTTATTAATTAATGCATATATACCATTAGTCCAAGCACCAGAACCATCATATGACACAGTAGAACATGGTAGACTTTTAGTTTTCTCACCATTTACATAAAAATCAACTGAAAACTCAGTGTAATCACTATTAGTATTATTAATTAAATAATTTTTATTATCTATAAACATATTATATGATGTTTGAAAAACATTGGTAAAATCATCATTAACAGCATAACTTTCATCTGAATAACCTGATTCATTCACAGTTTTACATATAAAAACATTTCCATAATAACTATAAGAATCACAATTTTCATCACCTTGATAATATTTATCATCTTTTATAAAGAAATATTTCTTATTCTTATAATCATTATTTGAATATAATGTAATATTACTTGGAATATCATCATCTATAACAGAAGAATCTTGTGTATAACCATCATCACTATCAAAACTAATTATTTGTTTACATGATTTAATATTATAAATATGTATAGTACTTCCATATTTAATATATAAATAATTATTATAATCGTTACTATCTATTGATATATTAGAACTCCAAATATCATCACTTTCTATATCATCAATAAAATCTATTTCATCAATTGTCTTTAATCTATAATTAAGTATTATATATTTTTTATTAGTTTTATCTTTTATAATTACATATTCTTTATTAAAAATAATATCACTATCTTCATCAATATTATAAGAATCATTATATAAATTATATATTTTATTATCATACTTATAAAAGAAACCTGTATTTCCAAGACTGTCTGATATATCTGTATCATCAAATTCTTTTATTATATTTCCTTTAGTATCAATTATTTTATAATTTTCTGATGTATCTTGTACAATTGCTTCATTATTATAAAATTTAGATAAATATCCATAATAATATATATAATCAGTTACTTTACCATCATCTTTATTAAATAGTGCATATAAATCTTTATCACTTTTTGGTTCTTCTAAAAAGAAATACCCATCAGTTTTTATTTCATCGTATATTGGACTATATTCACTTTTAACGCCTTTATTAAAACTAGTACTATTACTTTTAAATATTAAAAATATAAATATAATAATAGCTATTATTAATACAATAATAATACCTATTAATATCTTTCTAATTTTATCATCTTTATTATTATCTACACTCATACCATTCATAAACTCTCACCTACTATAATTAGTTATAAATCTATAAAATAAATAAACAAGTATATTTTTAAAAATTAAAATAGCAAAATAAAAAGATTACTAATAATTATCAAGTTAGTAATCTTTTTATTTAATAATAATTATAAATTATCTATATAAGTCTTAAAATTATCTATATCTCTTACAATAACAAATGTTTTTAATAAATCTTTTGTAATAAAACCTGATTCATATAATCTAGTTAAATAATTAAGTAAGCTTGTATAAAAATGATTATAATTAAATATTACAATCTTTTTATTATCTTTTCTCGTATTATTTTCTTCAAGAATAGAAAATAACTCAGAAAGAGTACCTACTCCACCAGGTAATATTACTATTAAATCAGCTGCTTCATATAAAGCTTTGGTTCTATCAAATGTTGTCGGAAAAACATCAAGTGCATCAAGTTCTAGACCATTTGCAGTTTCAGCATCAGTAATATCAGCAAATCCTTTTACTTTTTTACCTTCATATTTATAAGTTAGTAGTGTTTCTCCCATCATGCCTTGATCACATGCTCCAAATAACAATTTGTAATCTTTTCTTGCTAGTATTGTAGCAACTTTGGAAGCTATTTCTTTATAATCTCTTGGTATATTATTATTTGCAGATGAAGCTATAAAAACTTTCATAATAATACCTCTAATCTATATCTATTTCTACATCAGAAATATCTTTAATATTATTTAATAATTCTAATATATCACTATTATTTATTTTATTAGAATCAAAATTAAGAGATAATTTAACTATATTATTTTTATTATGTATACCAAGTATATTAATATTTCTTTGTTTTAATAATTTTTCTATATTTTTTATAGTATCATTCTTTTTATTATTTATATTTATTGTAACTGTTACATCTTCATAATGATCAAATCTATCAGAAAAATCATGACTAAATACAAGCATTAAGAAGATTATTAGGGTTGCAAGTATTGCTCCAAAGTAATAACCTGTACCTACAGCAATACCTATACAAGTAACAGCAAATATACTAGCAGCAGTTGTTATTCCTTTTACATTTACACCATTAGTAAGAATAGCACCTGCACCAATAAACCCAACACCTGCAAGCAATTGAGCAGGTATCCTAGATGCATCCATGTCATAGTATTTTGACATATAAGTTGATGCAAGTACTATTAAAGTAGAAGAAATACCTATAATTACATGTGTACCAAAACCAGCTGGTTTATTATTTGCACTTCTTTGAAGACCGATTACACTAGTTAAAAAGAAACAGATAATTATTTTAATAAGACAATCAATACATTCATTTGCACTCATAATACCACCGATTAGTTAATATGTTTAATATCTTTTAAAGCTTCTTCAAGTGTTATTTCTTTATCGTTATTATCAATATCTATTAGTTTATATTTCATATTACCCATATGTAATTCTTGCATATAAGTAAGTTGTCTTAAACCATGACGTGATTCCATTCTTTCAACTAAATCGTGATGGTCTTTTTCATTCATCGCATATATTAAATCAACTGATGCACTATCAATTGCACATATATCAAGAGATGCAAGTATTCCAACATCTGGTGTTACAACTGGTGCTGCATGAGTACCCTCACAATCACAAGAAACACTCATATTTCTCATGACATTTATAAATGAAATATGTGGTTTAAAATGATCAACTGTCGCTTTAGATGACTCACATATTCTTTCCATGAATTCTTCTTCTCTAATTGACCATTGATCTTTACCAGGATATGTATGAATCATAGCTTTACCAATTCTTCCATCAGCACAACCTATACCAATATTTTTATTAGATCCACCAAATCCACCTTGAGTATGACCTTTAAAATGAGTTAAAACAAGCATTGAATCATAATTTAAAATATCTTTACCCATTGTCATATGATCAAAATGTTTACCACCAATAACAGGTAAATCCACAGTACCATCTTTATCCATTATATCGACAGATGCAAAAGTCCAACCATTAACTTTTAGTGTTTCTAAATGCTTATCAGTAGTATATCTATCTCCTTCATAATAAGTATTAGTTTCAACAATAGTACCATTAGGTATATCTTTACTCATTAAATCTTTAACCCATTCTCTAGGTATAATATTTGGTCCATGTTGTTCACCAGTATGTAATTTAATAGCAATCTTACCAGTTAAATTACTATTAATGCGTTCATATATCTTACATAAACCATTACTAGATAAATCTCTTGTAAAATAAACAATAGATTCACTACCTTTTCTTTCATCATATGGTATATATTTACTACCATCTTTAAAATCCATAATATCACTCCTTACATTCTTATCGGATTATTATCTATTTCTATACTAACATATTTATTAGTGATATACTCTTGATTAATATCATTTAATACTTTATCAAGATTATTATCATATCTATATTTTATCATAATTTGATATCTATATATATTATTTATTTTATATTGAAATGCCGTAGTAGGTCCAAGTATAATTGTTTCTTTATTTAAATTATTACGTAAATAATTAACTATTTTATTAGCTTCATCTGAAGCTTTATTATAATCTTTAGATAATATTTTTATACTTACTAAGTAATAATATGGTGGATATTTTAATTCTTTTCTTATATTCATTTCATATTTATAATTACCAAAATAATCATTATTAATAACATAATTAAGTGTTTTATTTGAAGTATTAAATGTTTGTATTAATACTTTGCCTTTTAAATTAGCTCTACCTGCTCTACCTGCTACTTGAGTAATTAAATCAAATGTATTTTCACTTGCTCTAAAATCAGGTATATTAAGTGATTCATCAGCATTTATAATACCTACTAAAGTAACTTTTGGAAAATCAAGACCTTTACTAATCATTTGAGTACCTATGATAATATCTACTTTATTATCTTCGATATCTTTAATAATACGCTCATGACTACCTTTTCTACTAGTAGTATCTTTATCCATTCTTACTACCCTTGCACTTGGAAATAATTCATTTATATAACTTTCTAACTTTTCTGTACCTAATCCAAATGAATTAATAGCTTCTTCATGACAATTAGGACATATTTTACTAAATACTTTAGTATATCCACAATAATGACATCTTAATGTATTATTAGACTTATGATATGTTAAAGTAATATCACAATTAGGACATTTATAAGTGTACCCACAAGATTCACATGTTATATATGTATTATAACCTCTACGATTAAGTAAAAGCATAACTTGTTCATGTTTATTAAGTGTATTATATATTTCTTTTTGTAATTCTTCAGATAATATCATATTCTTTTTTTGATATTCTAAATGCATATCTATTAATTTAATATCTGGTAAGCTAGCATTTAAAGCTCTTTTATTTAAAGTAAGTAATTTATATACACCTTTTAAAGCTCTTGCCATAGCTTCTAAGCTTGGTGTTGCTGACCCAAGTACTAATGGTACATTATGGTACTTACATCTCCATAAAGCTATATCTATTGCATTATATCTAGGATTATTTTCTTGCTTATAAGAACTACTATGTTCTTCATCAATAATAATTAAACCTAAGTTTTTAATAGGTGTAAATATTGCAGATCTAGTACCTACAACAATATGTACTTCTCCTTTATCAATCTTTTTATATTCATCATATTTTTCTCCATCAGATAACTCTGAGTGAAATATCGCAACATCATTACCAAACCTATCATAAAACCTTTGTACTAACTGAGTAGTTAAACTAATTTCAGGAACAAGCATAATAATACATTTATTATCTTTTATAACACTCTCGCATAAATGCATATATACTTCGGTTTTACCAGAACCAGTAATACCATATAATAAATAAGTATTATTACTATTTAAATCTATACTATTAACAACAATATTCTGTTCATCATTAAGTTCATGATATATATTATTTTTTTCATGATTTAATCTATAAAATTCAATATATTCTCTCTTAATAAGACCTTCATCTAATAATTTCTTAATAATACTACTATTAATATCTTTACTATTTAATTTATTAATTTTTAATTTATTTAAGATATCTATTTGTTTCTTAGCATTCTTATGTTCACTAATATATTTATTTATAGTATTAATATCTTTATTTAAACTTATATAACATTCTTTTAAAGAATAATCACTCTTATTATTAGTTACTTTTAGTGATGTAGGAAGCATAGTTTGATAAGCACTTATTAATGTAGAATAAGTCTTATTTTTAATATATTTACCTAATTCTAATAATTCTTTATTTAATTTAAAATCTTTATTAATAATAGTAATAATATCTTTAATATTACCATTATAATTATTATTATCTTTTATATTAATAACAAAACCATTAATATTTCTTGAACCAAAAGGAACACATACTTTCATACCAACACTTAATTCATTAATTAAATTATCAGGTACATGATAAGTAAATGTTTTATCTAAAGATTTAGTATCATATTGAATTAAGACATCTGCATACATACTTTTCACCAAATAAATTATAACATAAAAAAGGTATTAATTATTTAACTAATACCTTCAATTATCTTTATATAATTACTATAATCTATATCACTATAATCTTCTGAACTATTATAATAATAACAACATAATATTTTATTACTATCATTAGGCATACTTATAATAATTAATAAATAATTCTTATCATCTTTTATATCATAATAATCATATTGAATAGAATCATATTTATTATTAATAGTTACATTTCTTGAATTACTTACTTTATAAGTACTATTAGTATCAAATAATTTATCTTTATAATCTTTAACATATTCATAATTCATATCTAATATAGAAAAATCATAAACATATTTATCATTATATATATCAAGAGTATTTAAATCATTATCTATTTTACTAATATATTCGATAGGTATCTTAAAAGTTGTATTATTAAAACTTACTGAATCAACATATTGATTATTATCATAATAATTATTTAAGACATTTATTAATGAATATATAATAATTAATAATGTTAGTAATACTAGATAGAAATTTAAATTACTTGACTTATAATTAACCATTATTGCTCTGTATTATCAGTAGTAGTTGTATCATCTGTAGTTACTGTAGTATCAGTTGTATCTTGATTATATGCTTTATAACTATCTTTAAAATATAAACCTAGATTACCAAAACTACTCATGTTATCAGCAATAGTCTTTCTTTGTTCATCTGATATATATTTATATTCAACAGAGTTTCTAGTTACAACAGATACTGGATTAACAGCAACATCTTTATTTAATACCAAATTAACTTTATATTCATAAGCAATATCATTTACATATAAAGAACCTTCATAAGTATAATTTTCTGTCTTAACTGTACTTGTTTTACTAGTAGACTTACTAGTCTTTAAATTCATAATAGTCTTATTATCTTTAGATACTTGAATATTATAACCACTACCAGATGAACTAATATTTACAATATATGTATTATCTTTATATGTTACTGGTATACTCATACTAACAAAAGTTTTTTTAAAACCATCAGTAGTAATTTTAACATATTCATTAGAATCATCAGGATCATAATTATCTACAAAATTATTCAATCTCTTTTTATAATCATCAGTAGATAATCCATTTAATTTAGATAAATTACTTAATAAAGATTCATTATTAGTAATAAAAGATATAATACCTTTAACTATATGCTTCTTATTAGCACTAGATAATCTAAATGATGTTACATTTTGACTACCATTAACAGTTTGTTTTTCATATGTTACATCATCTAAACCAGATTTAATAGCAGATTTCATGAACTGAATAACTTTTTGATAATCTATATCATTTTGACTAATATTAGTAATATATTTACCATAATTATCTGTTATTACACTAAAGTTATTATCATATAAGAAATCTATAATTTGGAATAATAATAAATCATTAGGATTATTAAAACGTGTCTTAATATCATCTATCATATCTTTAGTATTAGATACATCAGTATATATATATGTATTAGTAAAATTCTGTAATAAGATATATTCTCTACTATTTTCTAAATATAATTCTAAATTTAATGGTTTATCTATTAAATCTTCATTAAGTGTAAGTGTATTAACATTACCAATTAAATCTATTTTCTTACCAGGTAAATTATATGCATATTTACCATCAATATTGGTTACAAATTTATTTGATCCAGCAGTTATATTAACATCAAGTGTATAACCACCAGAACCTGAGTCTATATCATCGTTTTTAATTGAACTCAGATTACTAAATACTTTATCTACAGCAACCTTAGCTCTTTCACTACTAGTGTCAAATTCTAATTTATATATCTTAATACCTACAAATATAAGTACCAATACTAAAATAGCAATTATAATCGCAATTATAAGCTTCTTTCTTTTCTTCTTAGCTTGTTTATCTTTTAGACTATCACCTGTTGTACCTATTTTTTTGCCTGCATCAGCATTAGCATTACTATTTAAATTCATCATAGGTGCTTTATTAGGATCAATAGAGCCTATTAAATTAGAAGCATTTGCATTATCATTACTTACATTACCTGTATATTTTGGTGGTGCTGGTGGTACAGATGGTACTGTAGGTGTTGGATTGCTTGGATTTGCACCTGAAGTATATGCAGGTGGCATTGGAATGTTATTATTAGTAGTAGATGTCATAGTATCAGTAGTTGTTGTATTAGTATTATTAGTATTATTAGTATTATTAATTACACTACTACTTGGCATAATCTTAATAGATTCATTAATATTATTATTAGTATTACTTACATTATATACAGGAATAGCTTCTTTTAATGGAGTAACTTTATTATTACAATATGGACACTTAGTTGAAGTATCTGGAATTTCATTTCCACAATATGGACATTTCATATAATCACCCTTTTATTCTTCTTTTTTAACTAATTCACTTGGACATGATATTATTTTACCTTCATAAGTACATGAACAGTTTTCACCATTGCTCTTACAATTACAAGTTAAACTAGTATCACACTTAGATTTAAATAAATTCTTTACAAAATCAATAGTATCACTATCAATTCCCATTAAATTAATTAAATTATTCTTTAATAAATTATATTCATCATCAGTTAAACTATTTATATTTACATAATCACTAGCATCATCTAATTTAACACTTGGATTATTATCTCTTTCAAGTTCTAATGTACCAGTTAATTTATCATTTTGGCTCTTATATTCAAATATAAAATCTCTTGTTTCAACATCATTCATAACTGTACTAGTTGAATAAATACTTGCATTAAATAATTCAACACCATCTTTATAAACAGATAAATAATATCTTTTATTATCTGATATATCAATTACTATTCTACCTTTAAATAAATCTTCATCCATTACTATTTCATAACGATATACTCTTTTATTATCATGATATATATTAATATTAGTAACATCACTAGATTCACTACTATATTTATAATCATTAGTAACAATTAAATTATTTAAAGTATTTCTAACATCTCTTTCTTCTAAACCACTTATCTTATGATATTCAGATACAAAATCTGTATCATCTAATAATGCTTGATAAAATTTATCTAAAAATACTTTCTTACTATTATAATCAAGTACAACATTTTCTTTATCAAGTTTAATATCATTATTTAAAAATGTAATATTTTCTTTACTAGTCTTAGTATAACTTAAAGATTTAAAAGAAGTACTTAAAGCATTAATAATACCAGTTAATAAATAATCAATATTATACTTTTTAGTAGAAAGTAAACCTGTTTCATCACTATAAGTTAATTCAATTGTCTTATTATAAAAATCACTACTATTTAAATAAAACTTATTATATTTACCAGATAAATCAAAACTATATTTAGGTGCTGGATTAATAATAATAGCACTAGTTCCCTCTCTTGGATCTTTCTTTTCTCCAGTTAAATGAAGTAACTTTTGATTGACATCTAATGCATATTCGCCCTTAAACTCTACTGGGTCAGAATCATTATAATTATAAACTAATTTATAATTACCTGATTGTTTAACATCACTATCAGTAAAATTAGTTTCAATAAATTCTTCTAGATTACTAAGTACATCAGTATAATAAGAATACACTTGTTTCTTATTACCCCTAGAGACAAGAGCAGCAATTATTACAATCAGAAAAACACCAATTACTCCTAATAAAGCATATAATCTTATCTTATTAGTTTTCTTATCTTTAGGAGCATTCTTAATAGCAGTTATTAAATTATTATCTTCATCATATGAAGTATTAGAAATAGAACCAAAATCTACTGTACCTGAATCAGAAGTCATTGTATCAATAGAATTATTACTATCTAATGTATCTATATCATCATTATTAACAGGTGTATTACAATATGGACACACAGTTGCACTTGATGGTATTATTTTTTTACATTTAATACATCTCATAATATAACCTCACTATTTATACTAATACAAGTATAAAATAAACATATAAAAAACTCAATGTAAATTATTAAGATACCAAAATAAAATATGTAAATTTTTATTATAAATATTAGTCTTATTTTTCGTCTATTAAACGATATTACTTAAAATATTTTTAATTGACTAACACGAACATATGTACTATATTATTTTCAGGTGATTAGTATGAATTATGATAAGTATCTTCATCGTAATATTTTATGTATTGATTTAAAAAGTTTTTTTGCATCAGTTGAATGTGTAGAACGTAAATTAGACCCTTTTACTACTCCCCTTGTTGTATGTGATCCTAAAAGAAATGGTGCAATTACTCTTGCTGTTACATCATATTTAAAACAAAAAGGTATAAAAAGCCGTGGAAGAGTCTATGAACTTCCAAAAGATATAAATATTATCAAAGTACCACCAAGAATGCATTTATATCAAGAAAAAAGTTTGGAGGTTATCCAAGTATATTTAAAATATATATCTATTGATGATTTATATATATATTCAATAGATGAATGTTTCCTAGATGTAACTAGTTATTTAAAATTATATAAATTAAGTGATTATAATCTTGCTAAAAAGATAATAAAAGATGTTTATGATACTACTCATTTAACAGTAACTGCTGGGATTGTTCCAAATATGCTTCTTGCTAAAGTATCAATGGATATTGAGGCAAAACATGTACCTGATAATATTGCTTATTGGTCATATGAAAGTATACCTGATAAATTATGGAAGATAAAACCATTATCTAAAATGTGGGGAATTGGACATAACTTAGAAAAAAGATTAAATAATATGGGACTATATTCTATTTATGATATCGCACATGAAAGTATTAATAAGTTACAAAATAAATTTGGCACAATTGGTATTGAACTTTGGTATCATGCTAATGGTATAGATGAAACACTTATAAGTAATCTTAATAAAGAAGAAGTAAAAGATAAAAGTTATTCAGAATCACAAGTATTATTTAAAGATTATTATGGATATAATATACCTATTATTTTATATGAAACATCATTAAGATTAGCTAGGAGATTAAGAAATAATAAGAAATTAACTTCATTAATTGGTTTATGTATTAGTTATAATTCTAGTATTGGTTATGGCTTTTATCATACCATGAGTATAAATGAGAAAATAAATGATGAAAATAAAATATATGATTATGTAATATATTTATTTAATAAATATTATAAAGATAACTTACCTATTAGAAAAATAGCTATTACTTTAGGTAAATTAACTGATAATAATCAAGTACAATTAAGTTTATTTGAATCATATGAAGAACTTGAACATAAGAAAGATGAATTATATGTAATTGATGATGTAAAAGAAAAATTTGGTGCTAATGCCATATTACCAGCATCTTCTTTATTAAGTTATTCAACTATTAAAGAAAGAAATAAAAAGATTGGAGGACATCAAGCATGAGTTGGTTACCATTTAATTCTGTTATTAATAGTCATGATATTATAAATAAATTTAAAAATAGTGAAAATAATATAAAACAACCTATTATATCAGAAGATGAATTACATGAACTAGATGATGCAATTAATGATGCACTATATACTAATTCATATATACAAATAACATATTATTATAATAATAAGATATATAATATAAAATCTAAGATATTAAAAATAGATTATACTAATAAAAAAATAATACTTATAAATAAGAAAGCATTATATTATAGACAAATAATTAAAATAGAAATTATTAATTAAATAAAAAAAACTAACGATTTTACGTTAGTTAATTACTTAATGGTGGAGAATAACGGATTCGAACCGTTGACCCCCTGCGTGCAGGGCAGATGCTCTAGCCAGCTGAGCTAATTCCCCATCAACAAGTAAAATAATATCATAATAATTTACTCATTGCAAGTTAAAAATAATAACTTTTAGTTAAAAGGCATATATTTACTAGCAAATTTTTCAGCTTCTACTATCC
>OMVK01000050.1 GCA_900314465.1 uncultured bacterium
AGAAAAAATCATCTTCCTAATGAATTATCTGGAGGACAACAACAAAGAACAAGTATAGGTCGTGCTTTAATCACTAACCCTACAATTATACTTGCCGATGAGCCAACTGGTAACTTGGATTCTAAATCAAGTGATGAAATAGTTGCTCTACTAAAAAAATCAAATAAAGAACTTAATCAAACAATTATAATGATTACTCACAATATGGAAATTGCAAAAGTGGCTGATAGGATAATAAAAATTGAAGATGGAAAAATTGTTGAGGAGGTATAATTATGAACTTACTTAACAAATTAACAATTAAAAATCTTAAATTAAACAAAAAAAGAACTGTCGTTACTATTATTGGTATTATGCTATCAGTAGCTTTAATTACTGCTGTAGCATCTATGTATGCTAGTGGGATTAAATCTTTGATTGATTATGAAACAAAATTAAAAGGAAACTTTCATACAGTTTTTTATAATGTTCCTGTTAGTGATATGGATAAATTTGAAAATAATAGGAATATTGAAACATTAAATATTACTAAAGGAATTGGTTATGCTAAAGTTGATTCTAAAAATGAAGATAAACCTTATGCTTATATAAAAGGATTTACTAAGGAATCACTTAATAATTTATCAATAAGATTAGTTAGTGGAAGACTACCTGAAAATGATAATGAAATAGTTATACCTACTCATTTAAAAACAAATGGTAGATTAAATTTAAAAGTAAATGATACTATTACATTAGAAGTTGGTAAAAGAATAGATTCTACTGGATATGAATTAGATCAAAATAATCCATATCAAAAATCTGATTCTGATGGTAGTGGTGAATCTTTAATTGAAACAAAAACTAAAACATATAAAATAGTTGGTATTATTGAAAGACCAGCTACAAATATTGAGAATTATACTGCACCTGGATATACATTTATTACATATATGGATAATAATAAAATATCTGGTAATGTTGATGTATATGCAAGATTCACAAAAGATGGTACTAAAAGCTGGTATGAAACAATAGCCAATATTTTAGGTGTTGATCCAGTATTATTTAAAAAAGTTTATAATCAAGAATCTGGATATTCCGATAAAGATAAAGAAAAATTGTCAGAGCAAATGGAAAATGCTTACTTAATTGATGTAAATAAATATCTTATTGATTTAGAAACAAATCCTATTTCAAGTAGTAGTATAAGTGGATTAGGTATTGTTGTAAGTATTGTTATTGGAATTATTGTATTTACTTCTGTATTTTGTATTAAAAATAGTTTTGATATTTCAATTACTGAAAAAATAAAACAATATGGTATGTTAAGAAGTGTTGGAGCGACTAAAAAGCAAATTAAAAGAAATGTTTTTTATGAAGCTACTATACTTGGTTTAATTGGTATTCCTTTAGGAATCCTACTAGGATATTTAGCATCTTATATACTAATAATTATTAGTAATTATTATTTAAGTGATATGATGCAAGCTGGTTTTAAATTAGAATTTGTATTTTCAATGATAGCTGTCTTAATTGCTATAATTTTAGGTATAGTAACAATTTACTTCTCTGCATTTAGAAGTGCAAAACGAGCTTCAAAAGTATCACCAATAGATTCTATTAGAAATAGTGCTAATATAAAAATAAATCCTAAAAAGATTAAATCACCTAAATTTATTAAAAAAGTATTTGGTATGGGTGGTGAAATATCATTTAAGAATTTAAAAAGAAATAAGAAAAAATATAGAACTACAGTTATATCAATAGTTGTTTCAGTATTTGTATTTATTGCTCTATCTGGATTTATGGGATTAGCATTTCAAGAAGTTGAAAATGAAATAAAGGTATCTGATTTTAATATATCGTTAAGTGCAAAAATCAATGATAAAGATGATTATAATAAATTTATTGGAACTGTTAAATTAGATGGTATAGAAGATTATACAATATTAAGAGGTAGTGAATTATCTTTTGTAGGCACTCATTATAGTAAAGAATATTTGAATTTTTTAAATATTAAACAAAGAGAGCAAGATGAAGAATATATTTCTATTTTTGCTATTGGTGAAGAACAATATAAAAAATATATTAAATCATTGGGATTAAATTATAATGATATAAAAGATAAAGCTATACTTCTGGATAAAGAGTATGTAGTTCGTTATGATGATAACAATAAAAAAGTTACAAAATATATAGATATATATGATTTTCAAAAAGGAGATATAGTTGATTCAACAATAACTTCAACCAATAAAAAAGTAAACATCGAAATTGGTGTGGTTACAGAAAAAATGCCTTTTGGATTAAAAAATAGAACGGCTAGATATATTATAGTTAGTGATGAAATGTTTGATAATATAGCTGAATCAAAAGGTCTTGATATTTATTATAAATCAAATAATGCAACCAAATTGCAAGATGATATTGATAATTATTTAAAGGGTGAAGAATATTATAGTATCAATAATAAAGAAGAAAATGTTAAACAAATGAGTAACTTATTTACTCTAATTGGTATTTTCCTATATGGGTTTATAATTGTTATCTCACTAATTGGTATTACTAATATATTTAATACTATTACTACTAATATGGAATTAAGAAAGCAAGAATTTGCTATGTTAAAATCAGTTGGTATGACAACTAAAGAATTTAATAGAATGATTAGATTAGAAAGTATATTTATGGGCGTTAAATCATTATTCTTTGGCATACCTATTGGGATAGTATTATCTTATCTAATTTATCATTTCTTATCAGAAGAATCAGGAATACCTTATAAACCACCTGTAGTTGCCATCATAATATCTATAGTAGTTGTATTTATACTTATTTCAGTAATTATGAAGTATTCAATGAATAAGATTAATAAACAAAATACCATTGAAACAATTAGAAATGAGAATATCTAATATAGGGAGCGAAAGCTCCTTATATTGTGGTATAATATTATGTGATGAAAGGAGCTATAGATATGAATATTTTATTAATTGAAGATACAGAATCAATTATTAAAGGTCTTACATATTCTTTTGAAAAAAATAATTACAACTTAACTGTAAAAACAACAATAAAAGATTCAAAAGATTATTTAATAAATAACTCCGATATAGATTTAATAATACTTGATATTACTTTGCCTGATGGAAATGGATTTGAACTATTTGAAAATACAATTAAGAGTTTAAAAATTCCTACTATATTCTTAACTGCAAAAGATGAAGAAGATGATATTGTTAAAGGATTAAATGTCGGTGCTGAAGATTATATAACTAAACCTTTTAGCACTAAAGAATTAATGGCAAGAGTTAATAGAATATTATTAAGATCTAAAAAGAAAAGTATTATTAAAATAAAAGATATTTCTTTCGATATGGATAA
>OMVK01000049.1 GCA_900314465.1 uncultured bacterium
TATACTAATAAATTACTTATATATATTATCTTTAGAATTTATATTTAAAATATTAGTATTACATACATATGGAATAGAATTATTATATATATCAATAATAGTATTCTTATTAAGTATTATATTAACTTTTATAACTAATATAACAAGTAATAATAAAATAAATAGAAGATTAACTAAAACTATGTGGATTACAATATTTTGTATATTTATAGCAGAAGTAATTTATTATTCTTTTTATAAGACGATATTTGGCTATAAAGCTATACTTTATGGGGGACAAGTAGCTACATTTTATAGTGCTATTATTGAACATGTATTAGTAAATATACCTGCATTAATATTAATGTTTATATGTTTATTTATTGTATTTAAATTAAGTAAAAAAATAGAATTTAATAGATTTAATATGAAAAATACTTTAGTATTATTTATACCATTATTAATCTTTTTATTATCTAGTTTAGAATATAATAAGAATAGTATTAATTCAGCTTATAATATTTTTTATAAAGAAAATAATTTAATGGACTTTAGTGATACTTTTGGAGTACTTTCTAGTTTTGATATGGATATTTTAAAAAGTATTACAAATTTTCAAGAAAATGTTAGTTTAAGTGCTGATAATACTAATAATAATGAAGATAAAAAACAAGAATATAATGTTACTAATATTGATTTTGATAATATTATTAATAATACTAATGATGATAAAGTTAAAGAAATGAGTAATTATTTTAAAAATCAAAGTCCTACTAATAAAAATGAATATACAGGTATATTTAAAGGTAAGAATTTAATATTTATAACTGCTGAAGCTTTTTATCCAATCGCAGTAGATGAAAAACTAACACCAACTTTATATAAATTAGTGCATGATGGTTTGTATTTTACTAATTATTATCAACCAATATATAATTGTTCAACAAGTGATGGTGAATATACTAATTTATTATCTTTATTACCTGGTACAAGTACTTGTTCCATGGATGATACACATAATAATTATTTTCCATATAATATAGGTAATGTATTTAAACAAGATGGTTATAATTCATATGCATTTCATGGATGGAATTATTCTTTTTATCGAAGAGATTTAACATATCCTAATTTAGGATTTACATATTATGGTTATGATAGATATAATAAAGGTTATGAACATCCATTAGAGGGAATAACAGATTCATGGCCTACAAGTGATGTTGATGTTATAAATAGTTCATATAAAATATATGGTAATGATTCTAAGTATGTAGCATATTATATGAGTATATCAGGACATTTACAGTATAGTTTTACTGATAATGCTATGTCTTTAAAACATAAAAGCGAAGTAGAAAATCTAAATGCATCAGATACGATAAAAGCTTATATTGCAGCTAATATTGAATTTGATAAATCACTTGAATTATTACTTAATGACTTAAAAGAATCAGGTAAACTAGATGATACAGTAATAGTAATAGCACCTGATCACTATCCATATGGCCTAACTAATAGTGATATAGAGTCATATATAAATATAGATGATGAGAATTTTGATTTATATCATAATAACTTAATAATATATAATAGTAAGTTAGAACATAAAGAAATAACTAAAAATATTTATAGTTTAGATATATTACCTACATTATTAAATATGTTTGGTATTAATTATGATTCAAGATTATTAATGGGTAGTGATATATTTTCTAATAGTAGTGATTTAGTAATATTTAATAATAAATCATGGATAACAAATAAAGGCAGATATAATTATTTAACTAAAGAATTTATACCTAATGATGGTATAAGTGTAGATAATAATTATATTGATTCAATAAATAATATAGTAAATACTAAATTTACATTAAGTAAATTAATAATATATAAAGATTATTATAGAATTATATTTGGAGGTTAAAATGGGATTGCTTTCAGGAATAAAAAATTTATTTAGTAAAAAGAAAGAAGTAGAAGAACAAGCTGATAAAGAACTTGAAACTAAGAGTGTTGAAGAAGTAAAAGAAGATAATAGTGTATCTGATGAAGTAAAAACTAATATTACTTATGATAAAGGACTAGAAAAAACAAGAAAAGAATTTGTTTCATCATTAACATTACTTGGTAAAAAGTTTGGTAAAGTAAATGATGATTATTTTGATGAACTCGAGGAAATATTAATAAAAGCTGATATAGGTGTTAGAACAGTTGAAGAGTTTATTGATAAACTAAGAATGAGATGTAAACATGAAAATATTACAGATACTAAATATTTAAATGAAGTAATAGTAGATGAATTATTTAATATATATGTTAATGGTGAAAGTATTACTGATAAGATTAATATAAATGAAGATGGTATTACAGTTATCTTAGTTGTTGGTGTTAATGGTGTAGGTAAGACTACTACTATTGGTAAACTTGCTAATAAATATCACAAAATGGGTAAGAAAGTTATGCTAATTGGCGCTGATACTTTTAGAGCAGGTGCTGTTGAACAATTATCTATCTGGGCTAAAAAGACTGATTCACTATTTTATGGAAAAGATAATACAGATCCATCCGGTGTTATTTATGATGGACTAGAAATGGCTAAAAAAGAACATGCCGATATTGTATTCATTGATACTGCAGGAAGACTTCAAAATAAAGATAATCTCATGAAGGAACTTGAAAAGATGAATAAAGTAATTGGTAGAATTATACCAGGAGCACCACAAGAAACATTATTAATTATTGATGCAACAACTGGACAAAATGGTATAAGCCAAGCTAAGAGTTTTAAGAGTATTACCAATATAACTGGTATAGTTTTAACTAAACTTGATGGTACTGCTAAAGGTGGAATAGTACTTGCTATAAAAGATGAAGTAGGTATACCTGTTAAATTCATAGGTTTAGGTGAGGGAATAAACGATTTAGAAACATTTGATATCGAAGAGTATATCTATGGTTTATTTAAGGATATGATGTAATGGAAGATTTATTATATATAAGTTCTTTATATGATTATTATTCATGTTTATTAACTGAAAAAGAACGTATTTATTTTGAAGATTATTATTTTAATAACTTAACTATGGATGAAATAGCACAAAATTATAATGTAACTAAAAATGCAATATCAAAGACATTAATAGATGTAAAAGATAAAATACAAGAATATGAATCTAAATTACATTTAGAAAGCAATAGATTAAAGATTAAAGAATTACTTGATGAAGATGAATATAAAAAAATTGAAAATTATATTTAGAATAAAAATGTTTATGTTATAATATGAGTAATTATAGGTGTGATGATTATGAGAAAAAAAATTGTGCTATTACTGATAGTATTTGTATGTAGTTTTTATTCAATAAATGTAAAAGCAGATGTCAATGGTAAATGTCCAACAGATTTTGATACTGTAGTATGTAAATATAAATGGAAGAAAAGTGACAAAGATATTTATTATTACGAAATTCAAAGAGATTCAAAAACAAAAGAATGGAGACTAACTGGACTTGAAAGATGGAATACTCCTACAAATATATGTGGATCCTCTGATTTGGCAAATTTTGTTTCATTTGATGCTGCTCATTTACAACTTGCACAAGAAACAGGAATTGGTTTACTAAATAAAGGCCAATGCCCAGAGTTTACCATTGAAAATAAAGGATTTAATACATATTATATTGGTTCATTTAAATTTTTTACAAATGGTATAAGTAGTGACAATTTAAAAACATGGCACATAGCAGAACTTGTTGATTCAATTTCACAAGATGATTGGGAACAAAAGTTTGGAAAAGTCCAAGAATTATCGGAAGCAGATAATGCTACTGATGGAAAAGGCACATGTGATGTACAAATTAAATATAAATACTATGGCGACGATGGTGACAACACAGCATACTTTGAATCTAATAAAGCGATATTAGATTATAGTAGTACACCACCAACTATTCAAGAAAGTTCATCTACAGGTGGTGCATCAATCACAACTCATAACGTTGATTCTAGTTTTGCAACTTCGTCGGCATTGACTTTCGTCAATGAAGCTAATTCATCTAGTTGTCCCACTAATTTAGTATTAATGTGTAATGAGACTGGAAAAGATACAAATAAATTTACTTGTAATAGTCTTGAAACACTTAGTGAAGTTAAAGCATCATCAGATGTTCAAGAAGAAATGGATTTAACACCAGTATATGATAACGATACCACAGATAGTAATATTAATTATGAATATGTTGGCAAAGATTTCTGTATTCAACCTGAAGTACAATCAATAATAAAAGTAGCTAGTGTATTATTATTAATTGTAAGATTATTTGTACCTATAATAATAATAGTTATTGGAACATTTGACTTAGTAAAAATAGTAACATCTGGTGATGAAAAAGAAATTAACAAAGCAATTAGGCAATTAGGTGCAAGAATA
Organism: uncultured bacterium; assembly: GCA_900314465.1. GTDB lineage: Bacteria > Bacillota_I > Bacilli_A > RF39 > UBA660 > UBA6985. The sequence goes on from OMVK01000049.1 coordinate 4,412, forward strand.
TTAATTGGTCTTTTAGTATTTTTAGCTCCACCAATGATAGATTTCTTTTTATCTCCATTTTTAAAAGCAACTAGTAATGGAAAAACAAGCGAAGCATACAGTGATGCACGAGTATGTGAAAAATGTTTACTTACACCTAAAGACTGTGATTCAGCAGTTAATAACTATAAATCAGCTAAAAGTTCATAAAAACATAGATAAAAACATCTATGTTTTATTTTATAATTAATTATTATTAAAGTTATAATCTATTTGATATCTAAATTCTAAAAAAGATAGTAATTTCTTATAAGCAACATTACTTAATATAATTGCATTAATAAAACCAGTACTAATAGATACTATTGCAATCATACTTCTTATAATATTATCTATATTAATATTATTATTACTTATTATTAATATAATAATTGAATAAGGTATTATACCTACTATAAAACCTATAAAGAAATATTTAATTTTATATCTTTTAATATTTTTTATCTCTTTATCATAATTACTATCCATATTAAAACCCTCTAGTCTATATATCAATTATAATATAAATTTAAAATAAATAGTATTTTTTTTGACTGATAACTATTAAAATGATAATATATTCATTAATAAAAGAGGGGTTATTAATGAAAGATGATAGAGAGAAAAATTATCTAGTAAATGACTTATTAGATTTAAAATTCTTGTATGAAAAGTTTATCAAAGACTATAAAGAATATTTAGATGACATTAATGCTAATGATCCATTTAAAATATTTTGTATATTTGATTATATGCTAGATAATGGTTATCTTTCTTATAATCATGAATATAATTATGCTTTTGATAAGAGTAATATCAAAGACTTTTTTAGATATTTATCTGATGGTACATGTGTATTAACAGGAAGTGGTGTATGTCGTAATGCTTCAACTTTACTCGATGATATATATAGAGTTACTAATTATAAACATTCACTTGTATATGTTTATTCTCATAATAATATATATGCAATCGAAGATAATAATACAAATCAATCACTAAAAGAACAATATAAGATGATTAATAAAATATATAATCCTGATAAAAGAAAAAAATTAAAAGATAAAATAGAAACAGGTAACTATGAATTATTTGAAGATATTGATAATAAAAACAAATTAATAACTAAAGCTATTGGTAATCATATGATTAATTACGCTCTCTTTGATGATATTAATTTATTTGCTGATCCAACTAATCATGAAATATATAAGGTAGTAAAATATTCTAAATCTAAAATATATTCAGAACATATAGATTGTGATATTAAAAGAATGTCTAATAAAAAAATCAAAGATTATTATAGTGGTAGTAATTATGGATTAAATAAGCTTATTAAAATATATGAATCTTCTAAAATAGAATTTGATAAATATGATAAAGACTTTGAAGAATTTTATCAAAGAGAGAAAAAATTATTAAGTGAATATTATAAGTTATATGAATCTATCGATTATCAAAAAGTTAGAAAATATAAACTTGTATAATTTATTATTTTATATATAATAGATATCTAAGAGTTAATTTATTACTCTGATTAGTGCTCCTGATAGGGTTCGGGAGCTTTTTACTTGAAAAAATAATTAAATGTGTTATATTAATTTTGTTAACGATGAAAGAAAGAAAGATAATTAGTAATATAAAGAGAGTCTTATATTGGTGTAATTAAGATATATGAAGATTATCCCGAATGGTTCTGGAGTTAAAACGTTTTTACGCGTTAAGTATTTAAGTGCATGATAACTCATGAATAAAGGTGGTAACACGGAAATTTTTTCGCCCTTTAGTTTATGAGTTTTTTTATTTAATGGAGGATATTATGGAAAAGAAAAAATATTATATTTCAACAGCAATTGCTTATGCTAGTGGAAAACCACATATTGGTAATACTTATGAGATAATACTTGCTGATGCAATAGCTCGTTTTAAAAGACTTGAAGGTTATGATGTTTATTTTCAAACTGGTACAGATGAACATGGAGAAAAGATTGAAAACAAAGCACATGATGCTGGTATTAGTCCACAAGAATATGTTGACAAAACATCAGGTGTTATCAAAGATATTTGGGATTGTGTAAATACAAGTTATGATGCCTTTGTAAGAACAACTAATCCAGAACATATGAAAGTAGTCCAAGATATTTTTAAAAAATATTATGATCAAGGAGATATTTATTTAGGTAAATATGAAGGATGGTATTGTGTTGCTTGTGAGTCATTTTGGACTGAATCACAACTTGTTAATGGTAAATGTCCTGACTGTGGAAGAGATGTTGAAAAGAAGAGTGAAGATGCTTACTTCTTTAAAATGAGTAAATATTCTAAATGGCTTGAAGATTATATAAATACTCATCCTGATTTTATTCAACCAGAAGCGAGAAAAAATGAAATAATGAATAACTTCATTAAACCTGGACTACAAGATCTATGTGTATCTCGTACTTCATTTACTTGGGGTATTCCAGTTTCTTTTGATCCAAAGCATGTTATTTATGTATGGATAGATGCACTTTCAAACTATATAACATTCCCAGGATATCAAGTAAACTCTGAATCAAGTGATAAATTCAAAAAATATTGGCCAGCTGACTTACATTTAATAGGTAAAGATATCTTAAGATTTCATACTATTTATTGGCCAATTATGTTACATTGCCTAGATTTACCATTACCAAAACAAATATTTGGACACCCTTGGTTATTATTTGATAATGATAAAATGAGTAAATCAAAAGGTAATGTTGCTTATGCTGATGATTTAGTAAAAGAATATGGTGTTGATGCTGTTCGTTATTATGCACTACATGAAATGCCTTTTGCATCAGATGGTAACTTCTCAATCGATTTAGTAGAAAGTGTAATAAATTCTGATTTAGCAAATAAACTAGGTAATCTAGTTAATCGTACTTTAGGTATGATTAATAAATATAATGATGGTATAGTTATCAAAGGTAGTGAGTCTACAGAGTATGATGATGACTTCATTAAGACAGTAATGGATGCTAATAAATCAATCAAGGATGATATGGATAAATTACGTATCGCTGATGCTTTAGATGACTTATTTAACATATTTACTAGAGCTAATAAATATATTGATGAAACAACTCCATGGGTACTTGCTAAAAATCCAGAAGATAAAGAAAAACTAAATACCGTATTATATAACTTAATCGAAGCTATCAGACATGGTGCCATATATTTACAAGCTTACTTACCAGATACAGCAGAAAGTATATTCAAGCAAATAAATTCAGATGATAAATCATATGAATCTTTAAATACATTTGGTATATATAAAACAAATACTAAAATAGGAACACCTGAAGTATTATTTAAAAGAATAGAAAAATAATAACGTAAAGAATGTAAAAAAATACATTCTTTTTTAGTTAATAAAATACGTATAAAATACGAAATAATAATTAAAACTTACTCTTAAATATCTTAATATACTTTGCTATAATATTACTAGATTTGAATGGGTGGTTATCATGGACGAAAAATTACTTAGATTCTTTAAAAAAATAGGATTTCAAGATTTAGAAAGCTTTGATGAAGCTTCATTAGATAAATGTATAGTTAGTAAAAAAAATAATTCTTGGAAAATAGTTATTAAATCTGATAATGTTATAAATATTGATTCTATTTTAAAATTAAAGACTTTAGCTAAAGATGGTATTGATTCAGTAGAAAAAATAGATATTATTATGAAATATAATAATATAACTGATAATGATATCTTAGATTATTTTATATATTTACTTAATAATGAAATAGAAAATAATAATAGTTTACAAAATATAAATACTGATTTAATAACAGTAACTAATAAGACTGTTAATATTGTTGTTAATAGTACTATCGAAGAAAAAAATATAATTAATATAAGTAAAAAGATAATTAATATATTAACAAATTTAGGTATAGAAAATGTTAAAATACAAACGGAAGTTAATTTAGAAGTATCAAAGAAAATAAAAGAACAAATAGAAAAAGAAAAAGAAGATTTATTAAAAAATGCACCTATTTATCGTCCAGTTAATGAAGCAAGTGAAAGAAAATGGGTACCAAAAAAGAAAATAAATTTTACAAGAGATGGTTTAGTACCTATTAAGTCAATAATAAAAGAAGAAAGAGATTGTAATATAGATGCTTATATATTTGGTTCTGAATTTAATACCATAACTAAAAAAGATGGAACACCTTTATATCTTGCAACTATTAAAGTTTCTGATAATACCTCCTCAATACTAATGAAAAAGTTTGCTAAGGATGCTGAAGATTTTTCTAATTTAGCAAAAGAGTTAAAAAATGGTTCTTGGTATCATTTTGTTGGTGATGTTAGATATGATACTTTTGCTAAAGATTTAGTATTTAATTTAAAAACATTTGAACCAATAGATTCACCGATTATTAAAAGAAAAGATAGTGCACCTGTTAAAAGAGTAGAATTACATGCTCATACGATGATGAGTCAAATGGATGGTGTAATTGATGAAAATAAGCTAGTTAAACAAGCAATTAGCTGGGGTATGCCTGGTATTGGTATAACTGATCATGATGGATGTCAAGCTTTCCCAGTAGTATTTGAAACAGTTACTAAATATAACTCAGGTAAACTAAAAGAATTTGATAGTAAAATCAAAGAAAATGAAGCAGCACTTGAAGAAATAAAAAAGACTAATAATCAAGAAGGTATTAATAAACTAGAAGAAATGATTGATGAACTTAAAGATGAAAAAGCCCATTATAAACCATTTAAGATAGCTTATGGTGCTGAACTTGATATGTGTGAATCATACTTAAATGTTTGTTTTAATCCTAGAAAAGAAGAAATAAAAAATAATACTTTTGTTGTATTTGATACAGAAACTACAGGCTTTAATCCAGGTTTATCTGATCAAATGATTGAAATAGGTGCTGTTAAAATAAAAAATGGTAGTGTAATAGATCGTTTTGACGAACTAATTAATCCAGGTCATCATATTGATGAAGCCATAACTAAAGTTACTAATATATCTGATGATGATGTAAAAGATAGCGATTCTGAAGAAAATGTAACAAAGAGATTTAAAGAGTGGATAAAAGATTATCCATTAGTAGCACATAATGCAAAATTTGATAAAAACATGTTAGATATGGCATATTATAAATATAATCTAGGTAAACTTACTAATCCAATTATTGATACATTAATGTTATCTCGTGTCATAAATAGAGATTTAAAGAAACATTCACTTGCTGCTTTAGGTAAATTTTATGGTGTTGATACAGGTGAAGAAAGTGATGAATCAGATAATTCAACTAATAATGATATAAAACTAGATGACGAAGATGCTAAAGTATTTGATGATATTTTTATAGATGGAGAATCAATAATACGTTTAGAAGACGAAGAATATAATGATACAGAAATAACTACTGAAGAAGTAATAAAAAAGAAACATACAATTAAATATCTAAAGACAACTTATAAAAGTTCTAAAACAGATAAAGTACATATAGATGTAAAAACTAGTGAGGGAACTGAATTAATTAATTTTAATAATGAATATAAATTACATCCTGCAGAAAATGATATTGAAATATCTTATGTAACACCATTTGGACCTAAGAGTATAACTGTAATTGTTTATGTTGGTTCACACCATGGTGCCGATGTCGATGCTGAAAATACAGGTTATATATTCAATAAAATGTTAAAACAAATCGAAGGTATAAATACTCTTGATGAACTAAATGATACAGGTAAAGTCATGTTTCAAGCTTACAAGAATGACCCGAAAATGCTTAAAAATATCGGAGATAATATAAGCTTTAAAAATTATATTAGACCAATAACTGATGACGATGATGAAACAGTTATTAATAAATTTGGTTATCCATTTAAAGAATTTGATAATCTAAATTATATATGGAAATATGAATGGTGTCATGATGATTATTTACAGATGTATGAAAATATACCTGGCAAAACATATGCTGAAGATTTAGCTAATATTTATGATTCAACAAAACATGTAACATTCATTTGTAAGAATCATGATGGACTTAAAAACTTATTTAAATTAATAAGTTATGCTAATACTGGATATGAACAAAGAAACGCAAGAATACCAAGAAAATTTATAAATGAACTAAGAGATGGTTTGCTTATAGGTTCAGCTTGTTTAAATAGTGAAATATTTTATATCGCTGAAACAAGATCAGATGAAGAATTATGTAAAGCTATGGAATTCTATGATTATATCGAAGTACAACCATTAGAAAACTATGAACACTTATTAAGAAATCATGATGTTGATTCCATGAGTGATTTAAAAAAATTGGTTAAAAAAATTATCAGATGTGCTAAAAAGATGAATAAAATAATTATCGCAACTGGGGATGTACATGTTATGGACCCTGATGATAATATTTATCGTGAAATAATCGTAAATCAAAATGTACCTGGTAAAGGAAGACATGAACTAGCTAGATATTTAAATAGCTATCCAGTAGTAAATCCTAATAAAGAAAATATTAAAAATGCTATTAAGAAAGCTGAAAATAACGGAGTAAAATTAAATAATATAGATATTAAAGTATTAAAATATATTTATGCATTAGAAATGACTCCAGAAATGCCCATAACATCATCTAATCTAAGTGAATTATATGATGTAAGTAAAAAAAGTGAAGATGAAGCACAACTTATAAATGAAGATGCTAAAAAGAATGCTATTGATTCATCACTTAGAAATTTACAAATAAGTGGAATAATATCATTTAATTATGATGAAGGTACATATACTTTAAATAGTAAATATGATAAAGTTACTTCATATAAAGAAGGACATATACCAAATCAGTATTTTAGGACTACTAATGAAATGCTTGATGCTTTTAAATGGTTAAATGATCCTGAACTTGTTAATGATATCGTAATAGATAATACTAATAAGATACTTGATATGTTAGATTCTATCGAAGTGGTTGTTTATCCATTAAAACCATTTTCACCAATAATACCTCATTCACAAGAAACTTGTCGTGACCTAGTATTTGATAAAGCTCACTCAATGTATGGTGATCCGCTTCCAAGAAATATCGAAGAGAGAATTGCTGAGGAGTTTTATGGAGGTAAAATATTCATGCTTGTTCATGAAAAGATGGATAGAGAATATCCTAATATGAGTGATGAAGAAAAAGATTCAATATTTTCTAGCGAGCTTCATAAAGTAATCATGTCTGGTTATGATGGTGTTGTCGATTTAATGAAGAAACATGTTTTAAGTGAAACACCAGATTTAAATGATGAAGATGCACTACAGAAAGCTAAAGATTCACTTAATGGTATCATCGGTGGCGGATTTGATGTTATTTATTTAATAGCACAAAAACTTGTTAAACACTCAAATGATCGTGGATATTTGGTTGGTTCCCGTGGTTCTGTTGGTTCATCATTTGTTGCTTCAATGATGGGAATAACTGAATGTAATTCACTTCCTCCACATTATTATTGTCCAGAGTGTCATTACTCAATGTTCCATGAAGAAGATGGTAGTGATTTTAAACATGAAGACCCACAAACTCATGAAATCGTACCATACTTATCAGGTTTTGATTTACCTGAACGAAAGTGTCCTAAATGTGGTGCTAAAATGATACATCAAGGAAATGATATGCCTTTTGCAACTTTCTTAGGATTCGAAGGAGAAAAAGTACCTGATATTGATTTGAACTTTTCTGGTGATGATCAACCATATGCTCATGAATATACAAAAGTATTATTTGGAACAGATAATGTTTATCGTGCAGGTACAATTGCAACTGTTGCTGATAAGACAGCTTATGGTTATGTACAAGGTTATTTTGAAGAAAGTGAATATCGTAAATTAAAAACTAGTGCATCATCTCTAGGATTAAAAATACCCACAAAAGATGATTTAAAAAAGAAAAAGATAATCACATGTACTACGAGAAGCGCTGAAGTAGAAAGACTTTCAATTGGTTGTACTGGTGTTAAAAGAACGACTGGTCAGCATCCAGGTGGAATAGTTGTTGTCCCAGGTTATAAAGATGTCTTTGATTTTACACCATTCCAGTATCCTGCCGATGATCCAACCGCAGCTTGGAGAACAACACACTTTGATTATCATAAAATCGAAGCGGATTTACTAAAACTTGATATCCTAGGTCATGATGATCCAACAGTATTAAGAATGCTTCAAGAATTATCTGGTATGGATGTTACGAAGATTGATTTAGGAGATATTGATACCATGAAAATATTTACAGGTCCAGAAATACTTGGTAAATATAATGCTTATGGAAAAGATCCAATCGAAATACATCCAGATGACTTACGTGGTTTAACAAAAGACGGAAGAAAATATTGTCCAACAGGTACTTTAGGTATCCCAGAGTTTGGTACTTCATTCTTACTTGGCATGCTTGAAGAAACAAAACCAACAACATTTGCCGAATTAATCAAGATATCTGGTTTATCACATGGTACTGATGTATGGCTTGGTAATGCCCAAGAATTAATACATAATCATATCGTACCATTTTCTAAAGTAATTGGTTGTCGTGATGATATCATGGTTAACTTAATAGCATGGGGAATACCTGCTGGTAAAGCCTTCAAGATAATGGAATTTGTTCGTAAAGGAAGACCAACCAAAGCTAAAAAACCAGATGACCCACAAACATGGGAAGAATACAAAAAATATATGAGAGATAATGGAATACCTGAATATTATATAGATTCATGTCAAAAGATAAAATACATGTTTCCAAAAGCTCATGCTACAGCATATGTAACCTCAGCATTTAGAATAGCTTATTTTAAAGTACATTATCCAATATGGTATTATTGTGCATACTTATCAATTAGAAGAGATCAATTTGATATTGCTTCTATGATTCATGGTAGTGATGCTATCAGAAATAAAATAGATGAAATAGATGCTGAAATAAATCCATCTAATAAAGATATAGACACAAGAGAAACATTATTATTATGTCTTGAAATGACTGTTAGGGGTTTCTATTTTAAAAATATTGATATTATGAAAAGTGATGCAAAAAACTTTATTATAACTGATGATAATAAAGGCTTAATAATACCATTTAGAGCTTTAGATGGACTAGGTGAAAATGTTGCACTAAATATTGTAAAAGCTCGTGAAGATTCACCATTTATATCTATCGAAGATTTAAAAGTAAGAGGTAAATGTCCATCAAGTGCAATCGATAAACTAAAAGAACTAGGTTGTCTTGATAACTTACCTGAATCTAATCAATTATCTTTATTTTAAAGTACCATTTATGGTACTTTTTTATATCTATATGTTATACTTTTAATAAGTGATATATATGAATAGTAAAAAGGATAATAAAGGGTTTAAGTATTATATACAAAGATTATTAAACTATCTTCCAAGTAAAAAAATATTAATATTATTAATAATATTAAATATTATCTCTATCTTATTTGGGATAATAGTACCTATGATATCAGCTAAATTAATAGTAAGTTTTTCTTCTAATATCTTAGATAATATAATATTAATAATAATAGTTCTAACAGTAATTAGAATATTAGATATTATTAATTCTAATATAATAAATTATATACAGTCTATTGAAACTAGTAAGATAATAGTTAATTTAAAAAAAGATTTAGCAACTGAAATATTAAAATTAGATACTAATACTATTACTGATAAAGGTAGTGGTCATTTATATCAAAGACTTAATAATGATACTGGAAGTTTGATATGGGCAAGTAGTAGTTTAATGAATAATTTACGTGATATATTTATAATTATTGGTACTTTAATAGCAATCTTATTTGTAAATATTAAATTTTTTATTGTTGTTTTAATATATGTAATCATAGATGTTATAATTGAAAAATTATTTACAGATAAAAATACTAAATTAAGTAAAGAATATGAAGAAGATACAGATTCAGTAGTAGGTCTTGAAAGTGAACTTGCACGTGGTATTCAAGATATAAAGATGCTTAATGCAGAACATTCTTTCTTAAAATTATTAAACAAAAAATTAAAAAATAATACTAATAAAGATTATGATATGAATAATTATTTAAGTAAAATAAGATCAATAATATCATTATTTGATAATACAACTAATATATTAATAATATTATTTTTAATATCATTAATATTAGATAAAAAATTAAGTGTTTCTTTTGCTTTAGTATTATTTAATTATTTTAAAACTATATATTATAGTACTCCAGGTTTTGCTATGATATCTAAGAATATAAGTAAAATAATAACTTACAGTGATCGTATATTTGAAATAATAGATAGTGATTCTTCTTATCATAAAGAATCATTTGGTAATATACATTTAGATAAAGTAATTGGTGATTTTGAGTTTAGAAATGTTTATTTTCATTATAATGATTCTAAAGAAGTATTAAAAGGTTTATCTTTTAAAATACCACATGATAAAACTATTGGTTTTGTTGGTGCATCTGGTGTTGGAAAAACAACAATATTTAATTTATTATGTAAGATGTATGATGTTGATTCAGGTGAAATACTAATAGATAATCATAATATTAAAGATTTAGATAGGGAGTCTATCAGAGGTAATATAACAGTTATTTCACAAGATCCATATATTTTTAATTTATCTATTAAAGATAACTTTAAATTAATCAAAGATAATGTAACTGATGAAGAAATAAGAAACGCTTGTAAACTTGCATGCCTTGATGATTATATTGAATCTTTACCTGATAAATATGACACTATTCTTGGTGAGGATGGTATTACTTTATCTGGTGGACAAAAACAAAGACTTGCAATAGCCCGTGCATTAGTACAAAAAACCGAAATAATCTTATTTGATGAAGCAACCAGTGCACTTGATAATATCACACAAAAACAAATACAAACAGCAATAGATAACTTACAAGGTAATTATACTATCATGATAATAGCTCATAGATTATCAACTATTAAAAATTGTGATAAGATTTATTATCTTGAAGATGGTAAAGTATCTCTTTCAGGTACTCATGAATACTTACTAAAACATTCCAAAGGTTATCGTACTTTATATAATGAAGAAATAGAAAAATAGGTAATAATATGAAAAAGAAAGATAATAATACAAGTTTTATATCTTATTTAAAAAAATTTATAAAAATAAGTAAAAATAAAAAGAATATTATAATATTTATTATACTTGTTACTATCGAAGTAATATTTTCTATATTTACACCTATATGTGAAGCAAGAATAATAACTAATCTAACAGATAGTTTATTTGAACAAGTATTTTATTATATATTAATATATTATTTATTGCGTATATTCTTTGTAATAATAGATCGTTATGCTTATAAAAACTATTTATTATTTTCTAAAGATTTTAAATATAATTTAAAAAATAATTTAGCAAAAGAAATATTAAAATTAAATTCAAGTATAGTATATAAGAGTGGTTCTGGTTTATTTATAACAAGACTTACTAGTGATATAAATTCACTTGATATAAATATAATAAATATCATATATTATGCAAGTGATATATTTATTATATTAGGTTCATTAATAACAATATTTATAGTTAATAAAATAGCTTTTATATATGTCTTAATTACTTATATTATCTTAATTTTATTAAATAATCATATTCAAAAGAAAATAATTAAAAAAGAAAAAGAATTAGATAAATATCGTGATAAAATATCTAGTTTCGAAAATGAAATAACACGTGGTATTCAAGATATAAAAATGCTTAATTCAGAACATTCTTTCTTAAAAGAATTAAAGAATAAGAATATGGAATTATTTAGTAAAGGTAGAGATGTATTATCTTATAAAGATATCTTAAGATCTTTATTATATATATTAAGAAATATAATTAGATTAGGTAGTTATATAATAATAGTTATATTATTAAAAGATAATATAGTTAATGGTGCTTATGCATTGGTTTTATATAATTATATAGATAATTGTTTTGGTTATTTTAAGACATTTGATTATGTTCAAGAAAATATTAGAGAATTTAAGAGATATGCAAGTAAAATTATGGAAATACTTGATGGTAGTAATGATTTTTATAAAGAAGAATTTGGTAGGACTCATTTAAATAAGATAATTGGTGATTTTGAGTTTAAAAATGTTTGCTTTAGTTATGATAATGATAAAGAAGTATTACACAATTTATCTTTTAAAGTTAAACATAATACAACTGTAGGCTTTGTAGGTAAATCTGGTGCTGGAAAGACAACTATTTTTAATTTGTTATGTAAGATGTATGATATAAATTCTGGTGAAATATTAATAGATAATCATAATATTAAAGATTTAGATAGGGAGTCTATCAGAGGTAATATAACTATTATTTCTCAAGATCCATATATTTTTAATTTATCTATTAAAGATAATTTTAAAATTGTTAAAGAAGATATAAGTGATGATGAAATAAGAAAAGCTTGTAAGCTTGCATGTCTTGATGACTATATTGAAACACTACCTGATAAATACGATACCATAGTAGGTGAAGGTGGAGTAAGATTATCTGGTGGACAAAAACAAAGACTTGCAATAGCACGTGCCTTAGTACAAAAAACGGAAATAATCTTATTTGATGAAGCAACCAGTGCACTTGATAATATCACACAGAAACAAATACAAACAGCAATTGATAACTTACAGGGTGAATATACTATCATGATAATAGCTCATAGATTATCAACTATTAAAAATTGTGATAAGATTTATTATATAGAAAACGGATGTATTAGTGCATCAGGTACCCATGAATACTTACTTAAGAATTCTGAAGGTTATCGTAATTTATATAATGATGAAATAGAAAAATAATAAAAAAGTTAGGATGTGTATATATGAATGATGCTATCAAAGAATTTAATGAATGGAAAAATACTTTAGAAGATACTTATTATGAATATCACTTAAGTAATATAGTTAATAATGATTTATTTTCTGTATTAAATAAATTAGTTAAAGTATTACCTGATGCTAAAAGTGAAAGTGATGTTTATAATTTTGAACATATTGTATTTAATAATAAATATTTAAATGAAGCATATCAAAAAATAGGACCAGAATGTATAAAAAAGATTAAAAAAGAAATATATCAAAAACAACAAGAGTTTATTTCTTCTTTTCCTAATCCTTTAGATGACAATAAAGTACTAGATTTTATAACTGATAGTTATTGTAAAAAAGGAGATTTTTATGATAATATTGTCAATTGTGATTCAAAAGATACAAATAATGAACAAATAAACGAAGAAGATAAAAAGAAATTTTTTATTTATTTTGTTAATAAATTTGCATCATCATATTCAGATGATCCTATATCAAATTATGAAGATGCGGTTAAAAGATGGGATGAGTGTAAAAATTATGTAATAAGACATAATTTGGATCTAAATCTCGATCTAGATAATGAAGGATTTCACCATATAAAATCATCTAGTTATAATCCTGATGGAGTAAAACATAGAATATATATAAATATTAATAAAAAATATCTATATAAATTTATTAATATATTTATTGATAAATGTAATTATTATGTAAATGGTTTACCATATTATTTTAAGTATGATGAAGCATGTAATCGTAGTGATTCATTCGTGTTATATTTAAATAATTATGATTTCTTTGATTATTTTAATATCTTAAATGAGATTGGAAAAGAATATCCAGAAATGGTAAATACTTTTGGAAAACCACCAGTTTTATCAAGTAAAATTAGTTCTTGGTATGGTTATGGATCTGAACCAACAAACCATGATTCATTTAATGAAATAAGATGTAAACATATACTTTATTCTTTTGCAGAATATGGTATTAATTTAATAAAAAATAATAAAGAATATGAAAATGAAGCTAAAGTAAAATTAAATGAAATAATATCAAATGATAATTTTATAAGACAATATTGTAAATCAAATAATTTTTATGATACTTTAAAAGAAGTAGCAAGTTATAGTTCAAAATATACAAGAGAAATATTTAGTAATATAATTGCAGAAGAAATACAAAAGAATCCTAATGCTAAAGAAGAAATACTTTCTTACATGAATAAATACGCAGAACTATTTAATATTAGTGATAGTAATTATGCATTTGATTCAAAAGTATTAACTAAATTTAAAGAAATTCATAATAATGGTTTAGTAAGTGAATCTAAAGAAAAAAATCAAGAAAAAATAAATCTTATTTTTGATTGGCTAATAAAACATTATAATGATAATAATTATGAAATTATATATAATAAAATATATTCAATATTAGCAAAAGAAATAATATATGGTTTAGAAAAATCTTATTTTAAAGCTAAACAAGAAGTTAGATTAAAAAATATAGATTTAAAACATAAGCTTATAAGTGATATTAATAATAACGTATCAGATATTACTATGAAAGACATTCGAAGTGGAAATGTAAGACATTACCATACTCAAGAAATAAAAGGTGGAATTGATTCTGATATTAATAAGGCATTATTAATAAAATATCTTAAAAATAATTTTATTGATATTATTAACTATTTAAAATATAGTAATAATGATTATACTTTTAAGTTTAGTAGTTGTGAGTGTAATGATGAATATGATATACCTATGGATAATACATGTACGATAAAAAAATCAATGTTTCTTGGTGAAATACTTGCAACACTTAATTTTATGGATGATGAATTTTTAAATAAAGATAGTGAACTTGAACTTGCATATTCTAAACATAGATAGTTATATAAATGTAGACTTAAATGTTCTACATTTTTTATATTAAAATGTTATGTATTAGTACATATGTATGCTATAATAACAACTGGATGTGATAATATGTATAATTATATAAAAGGAACTATTAGTGAAATAAATACTAATTATATTGTTATAGATAATAATGGTATAGGTTATCAAATATATGTAGCTAATCCATATTCATTTGAAGAAGGAAAAGAAGATAAAGTATATGTTTACCATCAAGTAAGTGAAAATGGGGAATTTTTATATGGTTTACATACTAAGGATGAAAAAGAATTATTTTTAAAACTAATTAATGTTAAAGGCTTAGGACCTAAGATGGCACTTCCGATGTTTGCAACAGGTTCTGTTAATGGTATCGTAGATGCAATTGAAAGGGAAAATGTCTTATACTTAAAGAAATTTCCTAAGATAGGAGATAAAGTAGCAAGACAAATAATACTAGATCTTAAAGGTAAACTTACTAAGAGTGAAGATGAAACTAATAATAGCTTAAGTGAACTTGTTGAAGTACTAACATCCCTTGGATATAAACAACCAGAAATTAAAAGAGTACTTCCAAATATAGATCAAAGTTTAACTGTCGAAAATCAAATAAAACAAGCATTAAAATTAATGCTTAAATAAGGGGATTTATGAGAATAGGAATAGATATAGATGATACCATAACATATACACATGAAGTAATATTACCAATGGCAAGATTATATGATAAAAAACATTATAATAATGAAAATAAAGATAATGATTTAATAGGTACATTTACCTGGACTGATGAAGAAAAAGATAAATTTTTTAATAATTTTTCTTTAAAATATTCTAAATATTTATTAATAAAAAATAATGCAAATACATATATAAATAAATTATATGATGAAGGATATGAAATATATTTTATAACATATCGTAAATTTAAAAATGCTTATAGAGTTACTAAAAAATATTTAGATGATAATAATTTTAAATATCATAAACTTATTGTTAATTCAGGAGATAAGGGTAAAATATGTAGTGATGAGCATATAGATATATTTATTGATGATAGTATATCTCATTTAGATAGTGCTTATAAATATAACAAGAATATTAAATTATTATTAGTAGATATGCCATATAATAAGAATAATAATATTTATAAAAGAGTATTTAATTGGGATGATATATATAATATTATTCATAATATATAGAAAGAAGGTTATTTAATGACTAGTAAAAAGAAAAAAAGTGAAATAGATAATGAATCATTAATAACTTCTGGAGAAAAAATCGAGGGGGATAGTGAAACTGAAGAAAGTATACGTCCCCAAGTCTTAGATGAATATGTAGGTCAAAGCGAAGTAAAAGAAAATATTAGAGTATTTATCGAAGCAGCTAAGATGCGTAATGAACCACTTGATCATGTACTTTTATATGGCCCTCCTGGACTTGGTAAAACCACACTTGCACATATTATTGCAAATGAACTTGGAACAAATATTAGAACTACTACTGGTCCTGCAATTGAAAAAACAGGTGATTTAGCAGCAGTTTTATCGACACTTGAACCAGGTGATGTTTTATTTATCGATGAAATACATAGACTTCCTAAATATATCGAAGAAATGCTTTATCCAGCAATGGAAGATTTTGAACTTGATATAGTAGTTGGTGGTGAAGGTTCATCTAGGTCAATAAAAATAGATTTACCTCCATTTACTTTAGTTGGTGCAACTACTCGTGCAGGTGATATCTCAGCTCCATTACGTGATCGTTTTGGTATTGTTTCTAAATTAAATTTCTATTCTGATGAAGAATTAAAGCAAATAATTGAGCGTACATCAAGAGTTTTAAATATGCCAATAGATTCTGATGCTGCTGAAGAACTTGCTAAAAGATCAAGAAAAACACCAAGAATTGCTAATAGATTATTTAAAAGAGTAAGAGATTTTGCTCTTGTTTATGGAACAGGTAAAATTGATTTAAATATTACTAAAGATGCTCTTAAAAGATTACATGTTGATGAATATGGACTAGATGCACTCGATATTGAATATTTACATACTCTAATAGATAAATTTAATGGTGGACCTGTAGGTGTTGAAACTATGGCTTCTGCTATGGGTGAAGAAATATCATCACTTGAAGATGTCGTAGAACCATTTTTAATGCAAGAAGGGTTTATAAAAAGAACACAACGTGGTAGAGTAGCTACCGAAAAAGCCTACGAACATATTGGTATTAATCATGAATATCGTTTGTTCTAATAAGAATATATAAGAAAGGGTGTATATAAATGAAAACAGAAGATTTTGATTACTATTTACCAAAAGAATTAATCGCACAAACACCACTTAAAGATCGTGATGCTTCAAGATTACTAGTATTACATAAAAATACAGGAAAGATTGAACATAAAGTATTTACAGATATAATTGATTATTTAAATCCAGGTGATGCATTAGTTATAAATGATACTAAAGTAATACCAGCAAGAATTATCGGGGAAAAAGAAGATACACATGCTGTTATCGAACTTTTATTACTAAAACCACTTGAAGGTGATGAAAACTCAGTTAATTGGGAATGTTTATCTAAACCACAAAAGAGATTACATGTAGGTACCATTATTACTTTTGGTGATGGTTCACTTAAAGCTGAAGTTACAGAACTACTTAATGATGGTATAACTCATGTTAAATTGATTTTTGATGGTATACTTATGGAAGTGCTAGAAAGACTTGGTACTATGCCACTTCCTCCATATATACATGAAACGCTTAAAGATCAATCTATGTATCAAACAGTCTATGCTAAAAATTATGGTAGTGCTGCAGCACCAACAGCTGGTCTTCATTTTACAAAAGAATTACTTGATAAAATAGAAAAGAAGGGTATTGAAATAATACCAGTAACTTTAAATGTAGGTTTAGGTACTTTTAGACCAGTAATGGAAGAAAATATTCAAGATCATGAAATGCATACAGAATCATATATTATAAGTAAGAGTGCAGCTGATAGATTAAATAAAGTAAAAGCAAATGGGGGAAAAGTATTTGCTGTTGGTACAACAAGTACAAGAGTTCTTGAAACTAATAGACATAAATATGATAAATATACTCCAGAAGTAAATGAAACAAGTATATTTATATATCCAGGATATGAATTTAAAGGAATAGATAACTTAATAACTAATTTTCATTTACCAAAAAGCACATTAATTATGTTAGTGTCAGCACTAGCTGGTAAAGATAATATTATGAAAGCTTATAATGAAGCTGTTAAAATGAAATATCGTTTCTTTAGTTTTGGGGATGCTATGTTAATAATAGATGACTAGGTGATTTATGAAAATTAAATATGATTTAATAAAAAAAGAAAAAAATACTAATGCAAGATTAGGTAAAATACATACTAATTATGGAACATATGATACACCAATGTTTATGCCTGTTGGAACACAAGCAACAGTTAAAACACTAAGCCCTGAACAAGTAAAAGAATGTAAGACTGGTATTATACTTGCAAACACTTATCACTTATGGTTAAGACCGGGTGAAGATATCGTAAACGAAGCAGGTGGACTACATAAGTTCATGAACTGGGATGGCCCAATCTTAACTGATTCTGGTGGCTTTCAAGTATTTTCTCTTGCTAAACCAAAAGATATTAGTGAAGAGGGAGTTAAGTTTAAAAACTTCTTAAATGGTGATAATCTTATGCTTACACCAGAAAAAAGTATTCAAATACAAAATAAGTTAGATTCTGATATTGCGATGTCTTTTGATGAATGTGTAGGTTTTCCTCATACAAGAAAGTATGTTGAAGAAAGTGTTGAAAGAACATTGCGTTGGGCTAAAAGAGGCAAAGATGTATTTAATAATGATAATCAATCATTATTTGGTATAGTTCAAGGTGCTGAATATGAAGACTTACGTAAACATTGTGTTGAAGAATTAGTTAAAATTGGTTTTGATGGTTATTCGATTGGTGGAACTGCCGTAGGTGAATCTAAAGAAATTCAATATAAAGAAGTAGAGTACTCTTGTAAATATTTACCAGAAGATAAAGTAAGATATTTAATGGGAGTAGGAGATCCAATAGATATTATTGAAAATGTTATTCGTGGGGTTGATATCTTTGATTGTGTTTCACCAACAAGACTTGCAAGACATGGACATGCTTATACCAAATATGGGAAGATAAATATTAAAAATGCTAAGTATGCTCGTGATTTTACCCCGGTTGAAGATGGTTGTGATTGTTATGCCTGTAAACATTATACAAAAGCATATATACATCATTTAATAAAATGTGAAGAAACATTTGGACAAACACTATTAAGTATTCATAATATCAGATATTTAGTAAGACTAACTGAAGATTTACGTGAAGCAATAAAAAATGATAATATCTTAGAATATCGTGATCAATTTATAAAGGATTATTATGGAACAAAAGATAAGTAATTTTTTAATATTCAGTATAACTTTAATTATTATTTTAGTTATAGTAATAACTAATACTATTATTACTATGGATAGAAGACATAATGAAAGATCAATATATGCTATGGAATCTAAAGTAGAATATTATGCTAAGAGATGTTATTTAGAATCAGTATGTACAGGTAGCATAACTTTAAATGATTTATATACTAATGGATATATTAAAGATGAAGTTATTAATCCAGTAACTAAAGAAGTAGTAGATAAGAATTTAGTAATTAATTATATAAACTCTCAAATAGTAATTAATTGGTAATAAAAAAGACAAGATTATTTAATTATTTTCTTGTCCTTTTTTTATTATCATTATTTTCTTCTTGATTATTAAGTCTTTTCTTTAATTCGCGAGCATAAAAATATTCATAGTTTAATATTTTATGATCACGTGAACCAAGAATATCTGAAGCTTTATCATAAAATTCAGTTAGTTCTTTTTTTCTTTGATTAATTAATTCTTCTTTTTTTTCAGGAGTTGCTAAATCAATAGATCTTTTAGAAGTTTTAACAACACTTTTCCAAAGTTTTAATACTAGTAAATCTGGATCAAGTGTATTAATAGCAAAAACTATTTTTTCATTATTTTTCATATTAACACCATCAATTTTTGATAGTTTTCTTAAACAATCATAATAAAGAATATGATTAGTTAAATATCTTTTATTATTTTTTTCTTCTTCTAAAAATCTTTTACTAGAAGCTTTAATATTTTCTAATTTTTCATCACTAATCGAATTAAAAAAATCTTCAGATGGTACATAACAATATAATCTACTTCTTAAATATTCACTGTCGACAATGGCATCTGGAAACATATATAAATCCCCCTCTTCATATTTAACTATTTTAACAAAAAAATAAATAAAATCAAACTTTTATGATATATTTATATTAGAGGTGTAATAAAAATGAAAGAATATATTCATAATGATGCTAAATTAAAAGAAAAAGATATTAATCAAGAAGAATCACTTGTAAAAGTATTACTAACTAAAGATGATTCTGTATGTGTTACATATAATCAAAGATATTATGACTTTGTAGGTGTTAAAACAGAAAAGAATGAATCATTTGATGATGCCATTAAAAGAATATTTAGAGATTCATTTTCAATATCTATACCAGGTGATTCTATACCTAGTTATTCATATTCGAGTAAATGTTATTTAAAAGATTATCCTAATAGAAATAAGAATAGTGTTATAAATGTTTATTATTATCTAATACCACTTGAAGATAAAACATATAATTCAAGTGATAGTTTAGAATTTATTGTTGATAACATAGATTCTGTAATAGATAAATTTACAAGTAATATTCCACCTATGAAATTAAATAAATATATTTATAATGATGAATTAGATATATTAAAAGAATATAAAGATAATCATTAATCTTGAATATTTAATAAACTTATGATATATTACTAGTGCTTTTTAAATAAAGCTAAATGTAATCCGCTGAGTATTACTTATGATTATGTGGGTGTATATATTAGAGAAAGGAGTATACTTATGAACTTAATAGATAAAGTTAATGCTAAGTCTGTTAGAACTGATATTCCTGAATTCCGTGTTGGTGATACTATTAGAGTAGACTATAAAATAGTTGAAGGTAAAACTCAAAGAATACAGGCATTTGAAGGTTTAGTTGTTAAAATTAGTGAAGGAACTGTTTCAAAGACTGTAACTGTTAGAAAAAAATCTGGTTCAGTTGCTGTTAAGAGAACATTTAATATAAATTCTCCATTAGTTGATAAAATAACAGTTGTTAGAAAAGGTAAAGTTAGACGTGCTAACTTATCATTCATTGATAAGATGTCTAGGGAATATAACGTTAAAGAAAGAAATTAATCTTTCTTTTTTATTTATATTTAATTAAATAATAATTATGTTATAATTTAAATTGGTGAATAATATGGCTAAAAAGAAAAAAAATTTAGATGATGAAAATCTAACTAATGAAGAACGTGAAGAATTAAAAAAAGAAGAACAAACTAAATATGCTAAAAAAGATATCTTTTTAGATGTTGCCCCATATTTAATAATAATATTCTTTGTAATAATAATAAGAACATTTATATGTTCTCCGGTTACTGTTAATGGTACAAGTATGTATCCAACACTTCATGATGGAGATTATATGCTTTTATATAAATTGACTAAGAAGTTTAGAGGTATAAGAAGATTTGATATCGTAGTTGTAAATACTAAATCAGGAAGACTTGTTAAAAGAGTTATCGGATTACCTGGAGAAAACATTCGTTATGAAGTTAAAAAGAATGAATCAGGTGAACCAACCGAAGGCATACTTTATGTAAACGGTAAAAAAGTAGATGAAGACTTCTTTGGTGATGATGCTAAGAGTAATCCATTACAAACATGTGTAAATAATCCTGATATATGTAGTGAATCTGGTGTTAATGTTCCTGAAAATGAATATTATGTAATGGGTGATAATAGAGGTAATTCAACAGATTCAAGAATTATTGGTACAGTATCATATGATAGTATACTAGGTACAACAAATGTAATATTATATCCATTCAGTAGAATAGGAAAAGCTAAATAAGATAATTATATGTTATCTTATTTTATTTTTTAGTATAATATAAGATAGTTATTTATGGAGATGATCTTATGGTAAAAGAATTAAAAGATTTAAAAGTAGTATTTATGGGAACACCTGAGTTTTCTGTACCTATCTTAGAATCATTAATTGAAAATACTAATGTTGTAGGTGTTGTATCAAGGGAAGATGCCTATGTTGGAAGAAAACATGTATTAACTCCTAGTCCAGTTAAAGAATGTGCCTTAAAACATAATATTAAAGTATTAACACCACATAAAATAAAAGAAGAATATGAAAGTATTTTAAATTTAGAACCAGATATAATAATAACTTGTGCTTATGGACAAATAGTGCCTAAAGTAATATTAGATTTCCCATATTATGGATGTATAAATGTTCATGCATCAATTTTACCTGCATATCGTGGTGCATCGCCAATTCAAAGTGCTATTATGAATGGTGAAACAGAAACCGGAGTTACTATTATGTATATGGATGAAACTTTAGATACAGGTAATATAATTAATCATGATTCTATTCCAATTGAAGATACTGATACTTATGGAACACTATCTAATAAATTAAGTATTTTAGGAAGAGACTTATTATTAAAAACATTACCTAGAATAATTAAAGATGATAATTTTAATATTAAACAAGATGATGAAATAGCAACATATACTAAGTTAATTAAAAGAAGTGATGAAAGATTAGATTTTCATAAGACTAGAAAACAAATATATGATTATATCAGAGCCCTAAATCCAGAACCACTTGCTAATATTGTAATTAATGGCGAGGAAATAAAAGTACTTGAAAGTAAAATTGGAAAAGAATCACATGGTGAAATAGGTAAAATAACAAGTGTTAATAAAGACTCAATAGGTATTATGTGTAGTGATGGTGAAATACTAATAACTAAAATAAAACCAGCAGGTAAAAAGATAATGCTTGTAAAAGATTATTTAAATGGTATTAATAAAGATAAATTATTAAATAATAAAGTAGAGGAATAATAATGAAAAATAAAAATAATAAAAATTCATGGTTATCAGAGTTTTCTAAAAGTTATTCTGAATCAGATGATTTTCGTAAATATGCTAATTCATTATTTATAGTATTAATATTTATAATATTTTCTATTACTATGTTAGTAACTGTACATAATTATAGTGTAGAAAAGCGTAATAATAAAACAAATACTACTACAATATCTACATATCAATATAAAGATATCTTAGAAAGTATTTTAGATAATCAAAAATACACTGAAACTATTAATATTGATAATAATAAATCAATTATAGATGGTTTATATGGTAATAAAATACTTACAGGTACTTTAGAAAATATAAATGGTACATATAAATTTATATATAAGAATGATAAAGTATATGAAGTTAGATTAGATCAAGAATTAGAAAGTACAATATTTGATAATTATAATATTAAATTTATAGATTTATCTAAATTAGTATTTATCTTAGAATCTAATAATTCAATAAAGACTATTAATAATAATATAACTAAATATAGTTATTCTAATATTAATATAGATAATGATATATATAATATCGAAGTATTAGTTAAAGATAATAAAGTAACTAATATTAATATTTCTAATACTAATAGTTCTTATTTATTAGAATTTAATAATTAAGCATAATAATCTTATACTTTACATGATTATGGTTATTTGTTATAATCATGTTGACATTTGAAGTGGGCCGCATAATCCCACTTTTATTATTGATTGGAGAGTGATTAGATGGATGATAAATTATTAGTTAAAATAAAAGATTCAATAGATAAACCTATGAAAGATATGGATATTTATGTTGATTCAGTTATTTATGTTAATGATACTAAAGAACCTACGATAAGAATAATTTTAAACAAGATTAATGGCTTAGATATAGATACTTTAGTTAGTGCATCTAAAGTAATTAATCCAATCGTCGATAAAATAAATGCTGATTGTAATAATTATGTTTTAGAAATATGTAGTAAGGAAAGAGGAGATTAAAATGCCAAAGAAAAAGAAAACTGAAGAAGTACAAACTGGTATGAATGGTAAAGAGTTTATGGATGCTCTTAATGATATTATTAAAGATAAACATATCGATGAAAATATTATCTGGGATGCTGTTGAACAAGGTTTAATAAGTGCTTATAAAAAGAATTATGATTCTAAGACTAATGTTAAAGTTAAAGTTAATCATGAAACTGGAGAATTTAAAGTATATCGTTATTATGTAGTAGTTGAAGATTATATCGAAGGAGATGAAGTTACTGATGAAGAAGGTAATGTAACTTATGCTGAACCTGAGATAAATGAAGATGCTCAAATATTACTTGAAGATGCTAAAGAAAAATGGCCTGATGCTAAAGTTGGTGATGAATATGAAGAAGAAGTTACACCAGCTGACTTTGGTAGAGTAGCTGCAAGTACTTGTAAACAAGTTGTAACTCAAAAGTTACGTGAAGCCGAAAAAGAATCGTTAATTAACGAATTTTCTGATAAAGAAGGAGAATTAATGGTTGGAACACTTGAAATGGAAGATAGTAAAAATTATTATGTTGATTTAGGTAGAACAAGAGCATTACTTCCAAAAAGTGAAATAATACCTGGTGAAAAACTAGTAATGGGTTCACAAATTAAAGTATATATATCTAAAGTTGAAAACAATGGTAAAGGACCACTTATCTTATGTTCTCGTAAACACTTTAATTTCATCAAGAGATTATTTGAATCAACTATACCTGAATTTAAAGATGGTACTCTTGAGATACATGGAGTTGCAAGAGAAGCTGGAGTAAGATCTAAAGTGTCTGTTGCATCAACTAATGAAAGAATAGATCCAATTGGTACATGTATTGGTGAAAAAGGTACACGTATTGCCAGTATCTTAAAAGAATTAAATGGTGAGAAAGTTGATTTAGTATTATATTCAGAAGATCCAGCAGAATATATTAAAAATGCATTAGCACCTGCTAAAAATGCTATTGTAACAATAACTGAAAATGATAAAAACCATGAAGCACTTGCAATTGTACCTGATGATGAACTATCACTTGCGATAGGTAAAAAAGGTATAAATATCAAACTTGCATCTATCTTAACTAAATTTAAGATAAATATTAAATCTATGAGCCAAGTCCAAGAAGAGGGAAATAGAGAATGAAAAAAATACCCATGCGTACATGTGTAGTTACTAAAGAAAGACTACCAAAAAAAGAATTACTAAGAATAGTAAAAACAGAATCTGGAGTAGTAGTAGATGAAACAGGTAAAGTTAATGGACATGGTGTATATATAAAAAAAGATTTAAGTGTATTAGATAAATGCAAGAAAAGTAAAATATTAGATAAATTATTAGAAACTAATATTTCTAATGATATATATAATGAAATAGAAGAAAAAATAACAAAATAAGAAAGAATGAGGTGATTATAATGACTGTACAAGATTATGCCGAAGATATGAACTTTACAGTACAAGATGTTTTAAATGAATGTAAACGTCTTGGTATTAAAGTAGAAAATAAAGATGCGATATTATCTGATGATGATATAGTTATGCTTGATAATACTATGAATATTATTTCTACTAATAGCGATTTAACTAATGAAGAAGATGATGCTATTGATGATGTCGTAGATAATATAATGCTTGAAGATGATATACAACATATTGAAAGAAAAAATACTAAAACTACTGAAAAAATTCATAAAAGAAGACAAGAAGAACAAGTAAGTAAAGATTATGCTAAGAGAAAAAAAGATATGTATAAGAATAAAGAAAAACTTGCTTCTAATACTAATGATACTGATAATAATATAATTATTTATAAAGAGAATATGTCTTTACAAGATTTAGCTAAAGAATTAAATGTTAATGGTATTGATTTAGTTAAAAAAGTAATGGAACTTGGTATGATGATATCACTTACTCAAAGTATTGATTTTGATACTGCTGAATTACTTGCTGCTGAATATAATAAAGTGCTTAAAAAAGAAGAGACACAAGATATCGTTAATTTTGAAAATTATGAAATAATTGATAAAGAAAGTGATTTAGTACCAAGACCTCCAGTAATTACTATTATGGGACATGTTGATCATGGTAAAACAACCTTACTTGATTATATAAGACATACTCATGTTGCTGAGGGTGAAGCCGGTGGTATTACACAATCAATTGGTGCTTATGAGATTACTTATAATGGCAATAAATTAACATTTATTGATACTCCAGGACATGCTGCATTTACTGAAATGCGTGCAAGAGGTGCATCAATTACTGATATTGTTATTATTATCGTATCAGCTGAAGACTCAGTTATGCCACAAACAGAAGAAGCAATTGATCATGCAAGAGCTGCTAATGTTCCAATCGTTGTAGCTATAAACAAGATTGATAAACCAAATGCTAATCCAGAAAAAGTTAAACAAGAAATGGCAGAACATGGACTTACTCCAGAAGAATGGGGTGGAGATGTACCTTATATTAATATTTCTGCTGTAACTGGTGAAGGTGTTGATAAATTACTTGATACACTACTTGCAATCGCAGAAGTAAGAGAGTTAAAAGCAAATCCTAATAGATATGCATCAGGTACTGTAATTGAATCTAAAATCGATAAGAAAATGGGTGGAGTTGCTAATATCTTAATTCAAAATGGTACTTTAAGAATTGGGGATCCAATTGTTGTTGGTACTACTCATGGTCGTGTTCGTACAATGAAAGATGACCGTGGAAAAGATATTGTCGAAGCTGGCCCATCAACTCCAGTTTCTATCACAGGTTTATCTGATAATCCACAAGCTGGAGATAAATTCATGGCTTTTGAATCAGAAAAACAAGCAAGAGAAATCGCTGAAAAACGTTTATTACAAGAAAAATCAAAAAATACAACTCAAAAAGCTTTATCACTTGATGAACTATTTGCTGCTGTTCAAAGTGGTGTAAAAGAAATAAATGTTGTCTTAAAATGTGATGTTCGTGGTTCTGAAGAAGCCGTTAAAAACTCTTTAGAAAAGATCAATATCGAAGGAGTTAAATGTAAAGTAATTAGATCAGGTATTGGTACAATTACTGATTCTGATATCTCACTTGCTAAAGCTTCTAATGCTATTATTATTGGTTTTAATGTCATACCTACAAACGAAGTACTTGAAAGTGCTAAGGGTGAAGGTGTAGATGTTCGTTTATATACAATTATCTATAAACTTGTCGAAGATATGGAGAGTGCTATGAAAGGTATGCTTGACCCAGTTTATGAAGAAAAAGTAACTGGTGATGCTGAAGTTAGAAAGTTATTTAAATTTTCTAAAGTTGGAACTATTGCTGGTTGTATGGTAACAACAGGTACTATTAAAAATGGTTCTAAAGTACGTGTAATACGTGATAGTATCGTAACTTATGATGGTATTATATCTTCACTACAAAGAGGTAAAGATAATGCTAAAGAAGTTAAAAAAGGCTATGAATGTGGTATTACAATTGAAAACTTTAATGATATTAAAATAGGTGATATTCTTCAAACTTATGAAGAAGTTGAAGTAGAAAGATAATTATGAATAAAATAAAACAAGGTCGTATATCTAGTGATATTTTACGTAATTTATCTAATATCATGTTACTTGAATCACGTGATGAAACACTTAAACATATTACTTTAACAGGGTGTGAAGTTACAAATGATTTATCACTTGCACGTGTTTATTACACATATATGGGTAATGAGACAATCGATGCAGTTAAAGAAAACTTAAAAGTAGCTGAACCATATTTAAGAACTGTACTTGCAAGTAAAATGAGTGATTTACGAAAAATACCAGAATTAAGATTTATCCAAGATGAATCAAGAGAATATGGTAATAAAATAGATAAATTAATTGAAAAAATACATGAAGATGAGCAATAATCTGCTCATCTTTTATAAATATGGGAGTAATTATGAACGGAATACTAATAGTAAATAAAGAAGCTAATATGACATCAAGAGATGTAGTAAACAAATTAACTCATATCTTACACACTAAACATATTGGTCATACTGGAACACTAGATCCAATAGCAACTGGAGTACTTGTATGTGTAATAGGTAAATATACTAAATTATGTGATGATTTAACTAGTACATATAAAGAATATATAGCTGAATTTAAATTAGGTATAAAAACAGATACTTATGATTATACAGGTAATATAATTAATACAAGTAATAAAAAAGTAGCTAACAATGAAATAAAAAATATAATAAATTCATATGTTAAAACATATAACCAAGAAGTACCAATATATTCAAGTGTTAAAATAAATGGAAGAAAATTATATGAATATGCTCGTAATAATGAAACAGTAATATTACCTAAAAGAGAAGTTACTATTAAATCAATAGATATATTAAGTATTAAAGATAATATTATTAAAATAAAATGTTTAGTATCAAAAGGAACATATATTAGATCACTTATAAATGATATAGGTATTTCTCTAGGTACATATGCAACTATGATATCTTTATGTAGAACTAAACAAGGTATATTTGATATAAGTAATAGTTATACTTTAGAAGATATTAAAAATAATAATTATAAATTACTTAATTTAGAAGATGTCTTAGATTTAGATATTATTAATGTATCAGATAATCTATATAAATTAATAAATAATGGAGTATCTATAGATTATACTAGTAATAAAGAATATCTATTATTTAGATATCATAATGAAGATATATCTTTATATAAAAGAATAGATAATAAGTATCATAT
Source organism: uncultured bacterium (assembly GCA_900314465.1). Classification (GTDB taxonomy): domain Bacteria; phylum Bacillota_I; class Bacilli_A; order RF39; family UBA660; genus UBA6985. The sequence continues at coordinate 33,056 of OMVK01000049.1, forward strand.
GTATATTTATTTAAAATAATTCAGAAATAATTAATTTTATTGATTATCTTTAAAAAAACTTGCTATAATATAGAAGTACGTGTAAGAAAGGAAAATAAATAATGACTAAGAAATATGTATATTTATTTAAAGAAGGTAATGCGAATATGCGTGAACTTCTTGGAGGTAAAGGTGCTAACTTAGCTGAAATGGCTAACCTTGGTTTACCAGTTCCTCATGGATTTACTATCACTACTGAAGCATGTACTCAATATTATGATGATGGAAAAGATATTTCTCCTGAAATCAAAAAACAAATTGATAAAGCTTTAAAAGAACTTGAAAAAGAACAAGGTAAAAAGTTCGGTGATAATAAAGATCCATTACTTGTATCAGTAAGATCTGGTGCTCGTGCATCAATGCCTGGTATGATGGATACTATTCTTAACTTAGGATTAAACGATGTTGCTGTTGATGCCTTTGCTAAGAAGACTAATAATGAAAGATTTGCTTATGATTCTTATAGAAGATTCATCCAAATGTTTTCAGATGTAGTTATGGGAGTTCCAAAAAGTTACTTTGAAAAGATAATTGATGAAGTAAAAAATAAAAAAGGTATTAAATATGATATTGAACTAACAACTGATGACTTAAAAGAATTAGTTAAGAGATTCAAGGAAGTTTATAAAGAAAACATGAACGGTGAAGAATTTCCACAAGATCCTAAAGTTCAATTAATGGAAGCTATTAAGGCTGTATTTAGATCATGGGATAATCCAAGAGCTATTGTATATCGTCGTATGAATGATATCCCTTATTCATGGGGTACTGCAGTTAATGTACAAGCTATGGTATTTGGTAATAAAGGAAACACTTCAGGTACTGGAGTTGCATTTACAAGAAATCCTGCTACTGGTGAAAAAGGTATTTTTGGTGAATACTTAATAAATGCACAAGGTGAGGATGTTGTTGCTGGTGTTCGTACTCCACAACCAATTGCTAAGTTAAAAGAAGACTTACCAGAAGTTTATGATGAATTTATAAAAGATGCTATGATGCTTGAAGAACATTACAAAGATATGCAAGATATGGAATTTACTATTGAAGAAGGCAAATTATATTTCTTACAAACTCGTAATGGTAAGAGAACTGCACATGCTGCTATTAAGATTGCTTGTGATTTAGTTGATGAAGGCAAGATTGATGAAGATGAAGCAGTTATGCGTATTGAACCAAAGAGTCTAGATCAATTATTACATCCAACTTTTGATCCTGATGCTCTAAAGAAGGGTGAAGTAATTGGTGAAGGTTTACCTGCAAGTCCTGGTGCTGCTGCTGGTTGTGTAGTTTTTAATGCTGAACGTGCAAAAGAACTAGGTAAAGGTGGTAAAGGAGATAGAGTCGTATTAGTTAGACTTGAAACTACTCCTGAAGATATCGAAGGCATGGTTGCAGCTCAAGGTGTATTAACAGTTCGTGGAGGTATGACTTCACATGCTGCTGTTGTTGCCCGTGGAATGGGAACATGCTGTGTTTCTGGATGCGGTGCAATTGTTATCGATGAAAAGAAGAAAGAATTCTCACTTGGTGGACATACTTACCATGAAGGAGACTATATTTCACTAGATGGTTCTACTGGAAAAATCTATGATGGTGATATAAAGACTCAAGATGCTACAGTTGCTGGTGATTTTGGTCGTATCATGAAATGGGCTGATGCTCGTAGAACTCTAAAAGTTAAAACTAATGCTGATAATCCAAGAGATACTAAGAAGGCTGTTGAACTTGGTGCTGAAGGTATCGGTTTATGTCGTACAGAACACATGTTCTTCGATGAAGAAAGAATTCCTGCAATCAGAGAAATGATTCTATCTGATACTGTTGAACAAAGAGAAAAAGCTTTAGCTAAATTAATACCTTTCCAAAAGGGTGATTTCAAAGCTATGTATAAAGCACTAGAAGGAAGACCAATGACAGTTCGTTATCTTGATCCACCTCTACATGAATTCTTACCTAATAACGAAAAAGATATGAAAGCTCTAGCTAAAGAAATGAATGTTTCATTTGAACATATTAAGAATAAAGTAGCTGAATTACATGAATTTAACCCAATGATGGGTCATAGAGGTTGTCGTTTAGCTGTTACATTCCCAGAAATTGCTAGAATGCAAACTCGTGCTTTAATTGAAGCTGCTATTGAAGTTAATGAAGAAGAAGGTTACAATATTGAACCTGAAATCATGATTCCATTAGTTGGTGAAAGAAAAGAATTAAAGTTCGTTAAAGATGTTGTAATTGATGAAGCAGAAAAAGTTAAAGCTGAAAAAAATTCTGATATTAAATATCATATTGGTACTATGATTGAAATACCAAGAGCTGCTATTACTGCTGATGAAATAGCAAAAGAAGCTGAATTCTTCTCATTTGGTACTAATGATTTAACACAAATGACATTTGGTTTCTCAAGAGATGATGCAGGTAAGTTCTTACCAGCTTATTATGAACACAAGATTTATGAACAAGATCCATTTGCTAGACTTGATCAAGTTGGTGTTGGTGGATTAATAAAAATTGCTGTTGAAAAAGGTAAATCAACTAGACCTGATCTTGAACTTGGTATTTGTGGTGAACATGGTGGAGATCCTTCATCTATTGAATTCTGTAATAATGTTGGACTAAATTATGTTTCATGCTCTCCATTCAGAGTTCCTATTGCTAGACTAGCTGCTGCCCAAGC
>OMVK01000048.1 GCA_900314465.1 uncultured bacterium
GTATTTCTTTATTAACATACTTATTTATTAGAAGAAAAAAATTATTTAATAGATTGTAAAATAAAAATGCACTAGCTTAATTACTAGTGCATTTATTTATAAATATAATATTTATTTTATCTTGCGATATAAACCTATAGCTTTGCCAAGTATTTTACAATTATCTAATATAATAGGTTTATAACTATCATTTTCTGGTTGTAATCTAATATGTTTATTTTCTTTATAAAATCTTTTCAATGTAACTTCATTATCATTATTCATTGCAGCTACTATTTCGCCATTATTAGCATCTACTTGTTTTTCAATAATTACGATATCTTTATCAAAGATACCAGCATTAATCATAGAATCCCCATGACACTCAAGAGTAAATATTGTTTTATTCTTAGGTACTAATGAAGAAGGTAAAGAAAAATAGTCATTTGGATTTTCAATAGCTTCGATTGGTGAACCACAAGCAATTCTTCCAACCATTGGTACTGAGATAACATCTTCATTTTCTTTTATATATTCATTAGGACATAATAATTCTAATGTTCTAAATTTAGCATTTTCTTTTTTTATATAGCCTTTATTTTCAAGTTCTTTTAAATGAGCATGAGCAGTCGCAGGTGATGATAAACCCATGCCAGAACATATTTCTCTTACTGATGGAGAATAACCATGTTCTGCGATAAATTTCTTAATATAATTTAATGTTTCATTTTGCTTCTTAGTTAATTCACTACTACTAGATTTACTCATGCACACACATCCAATCATCAACAAAATAATACCAAACATATGTTTACAAGTCAAACATATGTTTACTAAATTTTTAAATTTAAATATATAATTATTTATTTTTAATATTAATATGATATAATCTAAACTTGTTAGGTGTGTGATATTATGAATAAACCAGATATGAGTATTGAAAGAAAAAGAGATAATAATGAAACAGAATATTATTATGAAAATCCGATAACAAGTAATAAATATATGGATAAGAAATATTTTATTAGAACTTATGGATGTCAGATGAATGTTCATGATTCTGAAGAAATTGCAGGTATCTTAGAGAACTTAGGCTTTATACCAACTGATAATATCGAAGATGCTAATATTATTATTCTTAATACTTGTGCTGTTAGAGAAAATGCTCATGATAAAGTATTTGGTTTCTTAGGTAGATGTAAACATTTAAAAGATACTAAGAAAGATTTAATAATTTGTTTATGTGGTTGTATGGCACAAGAAGAAAGTGTTGTAAATGAAATAATTGAAAAATATCCATATATTGATTTAGTATTTGGAACTCATAATATACATAAATTACCAGATTACTTACTTAATTTAAATGGAAAACAGAGAATTGAAGTAACATCAGATGATGATTCAATAACTGAAATAGATGAATATAAAAGAGATTCTAAATATTCAGCTTGGGTAAATATTATGTATGGCTGTAATAAATTTTGTACTTATTGTATTGTTCCATATACAAGAGGTAAAGAAAAATCTAGAAAGAGTAAAGATATCTTAAGAGAAGTAGAAAAGTTAGTTAGTGAAGGATATCAAGAAGTAACTTTGTTAGGTCAAAATGTTAATGCTTATGGAACAGATAAAAATGATGAAATAACATTTGCAGAGTTGCTTGAAGAAGTAGCTAAGACAGGTATTCCAAGACTTCGTTTTGTAACATCACATCCATGGAATTTTACTGATGAAATGATAGATGTTATTGCTAAATACGATAATATAATGCCATATATTCATTTGCCATTACAAAGTGGTTCTGATAGAATCTTACGTGCTATGGGTAGAAGATATACAAAAGAAGAATATTTAAATTTATTTAATAAAATGAAAGAACGTATACCAAATGTTGCGATTACTACTGATATTATCGTAGGTTTCCCAGGAGAAACAGAAAGTGACTTTGAAGAGACACTAGATGTTGTTAATAAGTGTAAATATGATGGTGCATTTACTTTTATCTTTTCACCACGTGATGGGACACCAGCAGCCAAAATGATTGATGAGACACCAAGAGAAGAAAAAGAAGAAAGATTACATAGACTAAATGAACTTGTTAATAAGTATTCAAATATGAACAATCAAAAATATTTAAATAAAGTAGTACCAGTATTATTAACTGATATATCTGAAAAAGATAATACTAAATTAGCAGGTTATACAGATACATTTAAATTAGTTAATGTTGATGCCCCAAGAGAATGCTTAGGTAAAATCGTAAATGTTAAAATAACAGATGCTAAAAGTTTTTCTTTAGATGGTATCTTAGATAAAAAATAAAATATCTCAAGACAATGAGATATTTTTATATACTCTAATTATTTAATTTAATACAATTATTTGTTATAATAAATTAGAAGAATTGAGGGGATTATATGAATAATAATCAAAATACCAATAATCAAACTGGTAATAGTCAAGTTAATAATGTTCCTGAAAGAGTTGATCCACGTAGTATTCATGCTGAAGTTATTGGTGAACTTAGAAAAGAAAAAATAGGTAAACCTATCTTAGTTGTTGAAATGTTTTTATTATTTGGAATAGTATTAATAGGTCTCCCATTCTTATATTCTATGTTAAATGATGAAAATAGTACTTTATATAAATTAGTTCATAAGAGTGAAATGGGTGGAGAAGTTGTTAATACGACTACAACTACACTTGTACATGGTGAATATCAAGATGGTAAACAAGCTACTTTATTAAGTACTTCAACAAAAATCTCTGCTTATAATATCCAACTAGAAAACTTTAAATTAGGTTCTAATGATCTAACATTTGATGTCTCTGTTTATACAGGTACAATGGATTTAGATGCAGAAGATTATTATCTTGAAATATATTCACGAGATGGACAAAAGATAACAGCTATTAAACTAATAGGTTCTTATGATGCAACTAAAAAAACCGTTACTATGAAAGCTGGAGATTTAGCATTTAATAATACTTTATCTTATCAAGGAAAAATAGTTAAAATGGAAGAAGAAGATTATCCTGATGTAGAAATAGCTAATGAAGACCCTGCAACTAATATTGGAACTCTAACATGTACACTTGATGGAGAAACACTTGAATATACATTCCAAAATAAATATTTAATTGAAATAAAAGATACTGTTAATTTATCTAAGACAACAAATCAAGATACATATATTAATGAACTTTCTAATTATACAAAGGAAGCTAGCACTTTAGGTGCTGATATTGCATCAGTATCTGAAAATGATGATGGTTTTACATATACTGCAGATATTCTTTTAACTAAAGAAAACTATGTTATTCCAAGTACTTTAAAAGACTATAATTATTATTCATTAGAAACACCAGCTAAAATAATTAAATACACACAAAATGGTAAAGGATATGTATGTAAGTGAATAATTTAAATTTTACAGTTAATGATTTTGAAGGACCATTAGACTTACTTTTACATTTAATTAGGTCTAATAAAATGGATATTCTTACAATGAATATTGAAACAATAACGAGAGAATATTTAGATTTTATTAAAAAAAATGAAGATATGAATATGGATATCCAATCAGAATATCTTGTCATGGCAGCAGAATTAATACATTTAAAGAGTAAGACATTAATTCATGAAAATACTAATGATGAAAAAGATGATTATGATATTAATAATGAAGAAGAGTTAAAACAAAGATTACTTGAATATGAAAGTATGAAAAATGTAACTGATGAATTTTCTTATCTTGAAGATAAAAGAAGTGAATTTTATACTAAATTACCTAGTGATTTAAGTGAATATAAAAATCCTGATACAGTTATCGAAGGTGATACTACTTTAGAAGATTTAGTAAATGCTTTTAAAAGTTTTTTAGAAAGAGAAAAGAAAAATAGACCATTAAATACTAAAATAACTAAAAAAGAATATTCAATAAAAGATCGTGAAGATGAAATACGTAATATCTTAAAGACAAGAAAAAAATGCGATTTTACTTCTTTATTTGATATAATTAGTAAACCATTTGTTGTTGTTACTTTTTTATCTATCTTAGAAATGAGTAAGAATAAAGAAATAAAAATAAATCAAGAAAAGACATTTGGTAATATTACAATAGAAAGTTGTTGATAAAATGGATAATACAGAAGAACTATTAGGTGTTCTTGAAGGTATCCTTTTTGTTGTTGGGGATGAAGGTATAGATTTAAAAACATTAACAGAAACTATGAATATATCTGAAGAATCTGTTAAAAGTTTATTAAAAGAATTAAAAAAAAGATATGAGAGTAAAGATCGAGGTCTTAGAATAAGTTATTTAGGTAATGCTTTTAAATTAACTACTAAACAAGAACATAAAGATTATTATAAGAAATTAGTTGTTAATCCTGGTACTAATAAATTATCATCATCTGCTTTAGAAACACTTGCAATAATTGCCTATAAGCAACCAATAACAAGTGCGGAAGTAAGTGAAATAAGGGGAGTTAATACTTCTTGGTTAATTAGAAAACTCCTAGCTAAAGGTTTAATCAAAGCATCAGGTAAAAGTGATATGCCAGGAAGACCAAACATCTATGAAACAACAAAAGAATTCTTAGATTACTTTGGACTTGCAACAATAAATGATTTACCTAAAGTTAATGAACCAAAGAAAGATGATATAGATGAAGAAACAGATTTATTTAAGTCATCTTATAAAGAAATCGAAGATAACTAAAAAGGTTAACATAATCGTTAACCTTTTTGTATATATAATTGGTGCTCCTGAAGGGACTCGAACCCTTATGCTATTGCTAACATTGGATTTTGAGTCCAACGCGTCTACCAATTCCGCCACAGAAGCAATTAACAAAATAATTATATCATAAATAAATTTATTTACTAATATAAATTATGATATACTTATAAAAATAGTAAAGGTAGATATATATGTTTAATTTTAAGGAAATAATATATTTATTTAGAAATAAATATCATAATTTATCAGAAATAATATCACCAAGAAAATTAGGAACACAAATAACTAAGCAAGAATACTTAAATATTTTATCAGGATTTATTCTAAATATAACAAGTCATATTATGTTAATTATCTTATCTTTTATCGTAAGTAATATATTAATTAATAAAGATATAGGTATGAATATCACAGGTCTTAAATTAACAACATCTTTTGTAACATTTATACCATTATTAATACCAATAATAATACTTATATATTATTCATATACATATTTAAATAAATCATATATAAATAATAATTTAATATCAATTACATATATATTCATAAGTATATTTGTAAGTATTATAAGTATTATTACTTGGATAAGTACTACTAAATATAATTTATCTTGTGGAATAATAGGTATTATATCTTTAATTATATTATTTATAGGTAATTTATTTATATTAAAAGGTTTATTAGATATATCTAATTCTATATACAATATATATTTAAATAGTATTAAAGATACTATTAAGCATCCTGATATTAAAGTAAGTTCTATTAATATAAGTGATGTAAGTGAACATGATTTTAAGATATGCAAATATTGTGGTAATCATGTAACAATAAATACAACTAAGTGTCCTAAATGTGGAAATATGATATAATAACTATAATAGAAAAGGGTTTAGTTATGAATGAAAAGGGATTAGTTAATAGGGTATTAGAATTAATAAATAAAAATTATCCTGATATATATGTAATAGATATCAAAGATGACTTAGTATATATATTTAATAACGATTCAGAATTAAAAATAATAGATAAGATATCTTATAATGAATTTTATAAGATGATGTCAAAGAAAATATATAAAAAAGATATAAGTAAATATTTTGATGCTATTACTTTATCTAAAATAGAAGATAATATTATTAAGGGTAATAATGAATTAAAAATTAAATATCGCAAATTATGTGATGCAGGTAATTATAGATATTATATTAGTATTATTAATTATTTTAATTATGATAATAAAAACTTATTATTTATTATGAGTGAAGATATTAATGATAGATTAACTAATATCGAAGAAGATAATAAACATTTACAAGAAGAATTATTAGAATATAAAAATAAATTAAATAATGAAGAAAATAGTATAAGTGATGCTATATATCAAATAGATAATTTATTACAAAATTCTTCAACTACGTCTAATGGTATAAATACTAAAAATACAAGAGAATATATAAATAATATATTTAGTAATATATCTATTAATCATCCCAGTTTAAATAAAGCTATTACAGAAAAAACTATTAATTCAAGTAATTATAATAAACCATCTATCTTAATAATTGATGATTCATCTGTAATAAGAAATAGTTTAAAAAGAATATTTGAAGATAATTTTAAAATAATAATGTCTTCTAGTGGTAATAATGCAATTGAAATAATTAAAAAAGATATATTAAATGCATCTAGAAATGAAACACATGAAAATATTGTATGCATATTACTAGATTTAATTATGACTGATGGTGATGGCTTTAAAGTATTAGATTTCTTAAAATTAAATAATTTATTATCTAAAATACCTGTAGCTATTATATCTGGTGATGAATCAAGAGAAACAAGAAAAAGAGTATATAAATATGATATTGTAGATATGCTTGAAAAACCATTTAATAATGAAATGATAAAAAAGAGAATAACTAAAATAATAAATTTATATGTATCAGCTAATGATTTAACCAGTTTAATAGCTATTAAATCTAATGATAATAGTAATAATAAATTAAATGAAATAATATCTTAGATAGTAAAAAATATCTTAAATTCTAAAGAATCTAATAACTTAAAGAAAATAGTAAGAGTATTAGTAAGTGAAGTAAAAAGAGAGTATCCTAAATATAATTTATCTTATAATGATATAGATACTATAACTAATTATGCTCCAATATATAATATAGGTGCTATAGCATTACCTAATAATATAGATATAACAGCATCATCTATTAAAAAAGAAATAGAATATGGTAAAATAATAGCAAGTATTTATATAAAAAATAAAAGTGATTTAAATATTGTAAATAATATAATAGAGTATTCATGTGAATTAAGTGATGGAACAGGTTATCCAAATAAAATAAAAGGTGATAATATACCAATTGAAGCTTCTATTACTAATATGGCAGTACGTATATTAAACACTCGTAATCCTAAAAAAATATTAAATGATTATCAAGATAAATATCCTGTTGAATTAATTAATTCTTTAAAAAATGTTATTAATGATATTGAAAGTATTATATAAATTCAATTGTAAAATTACTTATATTATGATAAATTTATTATGATATGGAAGTGATAATATGAAGATAGATAAGATAAAAAACTTTGTTATAGCTTTAGTATTAATATTAGTAGGTACCATTGTATTAACTAGTAATTATGTTAAATCACAAGTTAGTTATTCAAAACCAGATAAAGTATATACAAATAAATCTAATATAGTAATAAGTGATATTAAAATAGATTCCAATATACCTACAACTAATATAGATGGACCTAATATAACGGGTAATACTAATTTATCATTTCTAGTAGATTTATTACCAAATAATTATTTTAGTTTTACATTTAAAATAAAAAATAATAGTTCAATTGCATATAAATTAAATACCTATAATTTTTATAATACTAATGATTCTAATCTAGATGAAATAACTTATTATATGACATATGCAGATGGTAGTGAGATTAAGAGTAATGATTCAATTGATAGTGGAACTGAAAGAACATTTAAAGTATATGTTTCTTATGATCATCCACTTGATATTAATAGTCAAGATTTAAAAAGTTATGCATTCAATATAGATTTTAATTATATTTTAAAGACTAAATAAAAGGAGATATTATTATGAAAAATAGTCGTGGAAAATTAATTCAAAATGTAACAATTATTGTTTTAGCTGTAGCATTAATAGTTATGAGTGTTGGTTATGCTGCTTATACTCAAACTTTATCAATAACAGGTGCAACAGAGATTCAAAGTGCAAGTTGGGATATTCATTTTGCAAATCCAAGTGTTATAACAACACCAGATGCTGGTTATACTATCGCAACTGATGCTGTAGCACCAACTTTATCTAATAAAAATCATGAAATAACTTTTTCAACTAATTTAAGTTTAAATCAAGAATATGGTTTTTATATTGACTTACAAAATGCAGGTACTATAAATTCAATAATTAATAATATTAATTTAGGAGTACAAAAGAAAACAACAACTGATGGAGTTAATTATACAGATGCTACTGTAGATGGAAGTGTTTCAAATGGTTCATTTACTAATGGTTATTTAACATATACAGTAACAACAACAGACCCAGTAACTATAGGTTCAACAGCAGAAGAAAAATATGCAAGTATTACTAATAATCTTGCATTAGACAAGAGAAGTTATCGTAAATTATATGTATTAGTTAAATATAATATGCCAACTGATATAAGCATTCTTCCAACAAATAGTGAACAATATACATTTACCCTAACATTTGATGCATCACAAGCATAACCTAAAAGAGGTATTAAATGAAAGACACAAAAAAAATACAACAAAATAATAAGAAAAAAGGAAATCATCATACATACCATAAAAAGAGTGAATCAAATGTAGTTGAAAAAACAGAAATAAAAACCACTAATAAACAAGAAGATATTAATTATAGTATTAAATATGTAATATATTTATTATTAATAATTGTATTTGCTCTATTAGCATCAATTAATTTTATTAAAGGTAAAGATACTACGCAAAAGACATTAATTTCATATGATGAAAATGCATCTGCTACATGGAATGTAAATTATTCATCTGATTATTATAATGGATATGCTAATAATGATTATTCTTATGTTAGAAAATTTACTTCATCAATAGATATTAATTTTAGATATGCACTATCATTTACTGATGATGTCTTAGGTTCAAGAAAATATAAAATAACATCAAGAATGGAAATATATGATCCAAATGATCAAAATACCTTAATATGGAGTACTGATACAACTGAATTAACCAATAAAACTCTTGGTGAAAGTAGTGACTTTAGTACTTATAACATAAGTGATACAGTTAATATCAATTATCAAGATTATTTAAATCAATATCAAACATTTAAAGATCAATCAGGTATTAATAGTTTTGCAAGAATTATAGTTGAATTAACTACTAGTTCTACATTTACTTATGCAAATCAATCAAAGACTGAAAATGGTATTATAGATGTCTATATACCTGTATCAGACCAAACATATAAGATTACCACAAGTTTAAATGATATTAATACAAATACTCAAAAGATATATTCAAATACAGTTACTCATACAAGTTTTAGATATAAATTTACAGGATTATTCTTTACATGTATTACAAGTATCTTTATTATATTATTAATTGTTATATATCATAAAGATAAAAAGAGAATCGGTGTTTATCAAAATACATTAGATAGAATATTAAATACATATGATAATGTAATAGTAAATGTCGATAAATTACCAGAATTAACTAATAAGAATCTAATTAAAGTATCTTCTTTTGATGAACTTATGGATGCCCAAATGGAAATAAGAATTCCAATAAGCTTCAAAGAAAATAAGACAAAAAAGGAAGCTACATTTGTACTTATTCAAGATAGTGTAGCTTGGGTATATATCTTAAAAGAAAAAGATATAAGTAAAAATAAGTAATTATAAAGACTAGTATAAATACTAGTCTTTTCTTTAAAAGGACTGATAATATGAATAGTAAAAATAAGATAGTATTTATTAATATTTTATTAGTAATAATATTAGTAATAATTAAATTTATTTTTATAGATATATATACAGATTATTATCGTATTATTATATCTTTTATATTTCCTATTATTACTATTATTATTACTAATAAAATATTAATAAATACTATCTTATT
>OMVK01000047.1 GCA_900314465.1 uncultured bacterium
AAGATCTAATATTAAAAATATTATAATAATAGAGATGATATATTTGATTCTTATATAGATATACTTAAAATGGCTAGAAATATTTTAAATAATAATATTAATAATATAAATGAAAATATATTAACTGATAATGATATTAAAAGAATGTAATATAAAAAGAATACTTATTTGGTATTCTTTTTAGTTTCTAAGATATTTTTTAAAGTACGTGTTAATTTAACTCTAGATATTTCTTTATTTAAATTACCATCTTTTTCTAATAAGTTATATTCTTCATCATTTATATATGTAGGATTTATATTATAATTCATACTTCCATTTAAATCATAATAAAATTGTCTATTTTCAGATGTATCTTCTTTAATACTATATTTACTATCATCTTCAAATATTTTACGTATATCTTCATTAGAATATGGATACATACTTGGATTATCATAATACTCTAGTTTTCTTACTTTAATAATAGCTTCAAATAATTTATATGGGCTTATTTCTAATGAAAATAACTTATTATTTAATTGTTTTAGTGATTTTTTATATTTATCTAAATCTTCTTTACTCATATTAACAGCTACATTTTTTGGTTTACAAGTCAATTTTGTTTCTTCAGCAATATCTTTTAAATTATCTTCTTCACAGAAGTTTTTTATTTTTCTTATATTTTTAAATATACTATGGGCAATATCATCAGTTGCATTATTTAGGTAATTTAAATGCTTAATAATATTAACATTATATAAATTAAATTCATCTTCTAAATTTTCAAATTTATAAAAATTACGCATATATGTTAAAGTTTTATTAAAATATCTATAATTATTTAAATAATCCATATCATTATCATTATTTTTAGAATCCCATGTAGGATCTGATATAAATATTCCATTTATATTATATTTATCATCTTTTATTTTTTCGATTACTTCAGCATGTGCTTCATCTTTATCAGTTTTTTTTAGGCTAAAAACTCTTGTTTTGTGTCCAAGTGCAGTTAAGATAGCATCATATAAGTTTGCAAAACCTAAACATACTATTTCATCACCTTTTAAAACTTTGGATAAATCACGTGAATTTTCATATGGTTCATCTTTACCTTCACTTTTATATACTTTTGAACGAGCTATATCATATGCATATATATCTTCTTCAAGTGGTGATAAATGATGTGATTTAATAAGATCAACTATATCACTTATTTTATCTATTGTATCTTTAACAACATCTACTTTCATAAAATCACTATCATTATTAAGTTTTACATATAAATTGTCTTTTGAATTTAACCATTTACTTGTTTTATTTTTAAAATCTTCTTTAGATAAATCTATATTTTCATTTAAATATAATTTTTTATTTTTAAGTAATGATTTATTATCTATGATAGAATCATTATTAATATATATTTTATCTACTAAATCATAAAAATCTTTACCATTATACATTTCATTTATTAAATTATTGATAGATTCTAATTCTTTTAAATATTTGTCTTTTGATATTCCTTTGTAAGTATACAATGTTCGTACTTGTTTTAAATCATCAATTATTATATCAATAATATTATAATTTTTAATAGCTTTTGAATATAAATTATCTTTATCATTAAGTAAAGTTACTGATAAATTACCATTATCATCAATATCAATTGAATTTGCAAAATCTTTATTATCACTTAAATATAAACGAATTTTCATAACAAAACTCCCTTTTTTTCCATGTATTATAACATTAGTTTATAAAAAATCAAAAATTTTTAATTACATTTATAATTAGCTTCTTTAAGTTTCTTTTTTATATCTTTAATATTATCACCAATATTAATAGTATTATTGTTTTCTAATGTATTTTTAGAACCAAAAGAGAAACCAGATTCTTCTTTATCAATATTTATATTATCTATTATTATACCTTGTTCATTTGTATTAACTTTAATAGATACTTTATTATCTTCTTTATTAATAGTATATTTAGATGAATCTAAATATTGATATGCATTGGTAAATAAATTATTAATAATATTTTCATATTCATCAATACTTTGATAATCACCAGTTATATCTACTTCTTTTTCTTCTTCGATATTACTTATCTTATTATTGTTATTTTTAAGTATTATTTTATCTTTAATAATAAATTCATTACTATCATTAATTTTAGTACAAGTTAATGTCTTATTATTATTAAATATTACTATGATAATAATTATTATAATAATACATAATGATAATATTATTAATTTATTCTTTTTATTAAGTTTTATTTTTTTCATATATAATCAAACCTCATTTAAATTATATCATTTATTAAATAATAAAGCCTCATAAAATGAGACTTTATTATTAAGATATATAAGTTATTTTAGCATAGCCATTACCTTGTTTTGAACAATCAGCAGTTGGCGTTGAACTTGTACAAGTATTTGATATTGTTCTAGTTGATTCATCAGATGATGTTGCACAGTTATAACATGTCATATG
>OMVK01000055.1 GCA_900314465.1 uncultured bacterium
GATGATGAACTTGAAGATATTGAACAAGGCGATTTTGAAGGGGAGGAAGAATAATTATGATAGATGTCAATAATATTAAAGGTATAAGAATAAGTATTGCTAGCCCTGAGAAAATCCGTGAATGGTCATATGGTGAAGTTACTAAACCTGAGACTATTAATTATAGAACTTTAAAACCTGAAGTTGATGGTTTATTCTGTGAAAAGATTTTTGGACCAACTAAAGATTATGAATGTGCTTGTAAAAAATATAAGAGATTACGTTATAAAGGTGTAATTTGTGATAGATGTGGAGTAGAAGTTACTAGTTCTAAAGTTAGAAGAGAACGTATGGGACATATAGAACTTGCTTCTCCATGTTCTCACATTTGGTTCTTTAAAGGTGTTCCATCTAAGATGGGTCTTGTACTTGATATGAGTCCAAGAGATCTTGAAGAAGTATTATATTTTGTAAGTTATGTTGTAATTGATCCTGGTAATACACCACTTATTAAAAAACAAACTCTATCTGATAAAGAATATAGAGCATATTATGAAAAATATGGTAATAGTTTTAAAGTAGGTATGGGTGCTGAAGCTATTAAGGAATTACTTAAAGAAGTAGATCTTGATAAAGAGATTGAAGAATTAAATAAAGAACTTGATACTGCTACTGGACAAAAGAGAATTCGTTTAGTTAAGAGACTTGATTGTATAGTTGCATTTAAAGAATCTGGTAATCGTCCTGAATGGATGATACTTGATGTAATTCCAGTTATTCCACCTGAACTTAGACCTATGATTCAACTTGATGGTGGTAGATTTGCTACAAGTGATTTAAATGATTTATATAGACGTATTATTAACCGTAATAATCGTTTAAAGAAATTACTTGCACTTGGTGCTCCATCTATTATTGTTCAAAATGAAAAACGTATGCTTCAAGAGGCTGTTGATACATTATTTGATAATGGTAGAAGAAGTAGAACATTTAATAGTGCATCTGGTAAACCTTTAAAGAGTTTATCTTCAATATTAAGTGGTAAACAAGGTCGTTTCCGTCAAAACTTACTTGGTAAACGTGTTGATTATTCTGGTCGTTCAGTTATTGTTGTTGGACCTACATTAAAGATGTATCAATGTGGTGTACCAAAAGAAATGGCTGTTGAACTTTGGAAACCTCATGTTATAAGTGGACTTGTTAAACGTGGTCTTGCTCATAATATTAAAGGTGCTAAGAAGTTAATTGATTCAAGAGATGAATGTATTTGGGATGTAGTTGAAGATGTAATGGTTGAATATCCAGTTATGTTAAACCGTGCACCAACTCTACATAGACTTGGTATACAAGCATTTGAACCTGTATTAATTGGTGGTAAAGCTATTCGTTTACATCCATTAGTATGTACTGGATTTAATGCCGATTTCGATGGTGATCAGATGGCTATACATATACCATTATCAGAAGAAGCAAAAGCCGAAGCTAGAATATTAATGCTATCTTCAAATAACATCTTAAAACCTTCTGATGGTAAACCAGTTGTTTCACCTGGACAGGATATGATTATTGGTAATTATTATCTAACTATGGAATATACTAGAAAAGCTAAAGATTTAGCAGTTACTAAAGGTAGTAGTTTAGATACTAATGTTAAAAATTATATTAAACTTGATGATAGAGATGAAACATTTAGATTTATCGAAGATGATTTACAAACTGATTTTAGTAAAGTAGATTTAAGTACTCCTGGTGAATATGAATATGCAATTAAATTTAAAGATTTAGATAAAGTATATACAGGTGGTACAATTACTGTTTGTGAAACTGATGAAGAAACAGATGCACGTAATGCTTATATTATTAAAGAAGATTATGATGCATATGGTAATGTTAAGAAGCCTAATGGATATGATGAAGGAAGAGTTTACAAGAGTGAAGATGAATTATTAATGTCTTATGAGCGTAATGAAATAGCTCTTCAAACAAGAGTGGCTATTCCTGTTAGAGCATTTAGACATAAGATATTCCCTGATGATGTATTAGATAAATATTTAGTTACATCAGCTGGTTATATAATATTTAATAAGATACTTCCTGATACTTTCCAATATTTAGCAGAACCTACTAAAGATAATGTCGAAGGTATGGTAGATGAAAGATTCTTTATCGAACAAGGTAAGAATATTCCACTTGAAATTGCTAAGATGGATCGTGTTAAACCATTTGGTAAGAAAGATTTAAATGGTCTAATTGCTGAAGTATTTAAACGTTATAAGACTACTGAAACATCTATTAGTCTAGATAAATTAAAAGATACTGGTTTCTATTATTCAACTAAAGCTGGTCTTACATTCTCAATTCATGATGTTGTTACTGCTAAGAATAGAGATTCATTAATTGAAGAAGGTCAAGCTAGAGTTGATAAGATAAATAAACAATATAGACGTGGTTTAATTACTGATGCTGAAAGACATAAGAGTGTCTGTGATGTATGGCTTGATGTTCGTGATAGAGTTTGGGATGAACTTGATGATTATTCTAAGAAACATGATGAAAACCCAATATTCATGATGAAAAATTCTGGTGCTCGTGGTAATAGATCACAGTTTGGTCAGATGGCCGGTGTTCGTGGATTAATGTCAAGAACAGATGGTTCAACTATTGAAATTCCAGTTAACCATAACTTACTTGAAGGTAATAGTATCAACGAATACTTCTTAAATACACATAGTACTCGTAAATCACAGGCTGATAAAGCCCTACGTACTGCATCTTCTGGTTACTTAACAAGAAGACTTGTAGATGTTGCTCAAGATATTGTTGTTAAAGAACATGATTGTGGTGCTATTTCTGGTCTTGTTGTTCAAGATTTAATAAATGATGCAGATGGTTCAGTTATTGAATCACTTAAAGATCGTATTACTGGTCGTTATACCGCTAAGAAAGTTGTTAATCCAACTACAGGTGAAGTAATTATTGATGCAAATCAATATATTACTGAAAGTATTTCACGTAAGATAATTAATGCTGGTGTTAAATCAGTTGAGATTAGAAGTGCAATTACTTGTAAGTCTAAAGATGGTATTTGTCAAATGTGCTATGGTTTAAGTCCAGCTACTGGAGAACCTGTTGAAAAGGGCGAAGCTATAGGTGTTATGGCTGCACAATCAATTGGTGAACCTGGTACACAGCTTACAATGCAAACATTCCACTCAGGTGGTATTGCAGGTGCTGAAGATATTACTCAAGGTCTTCCAAGAGTTGAAGAGTTATTCGAATGCCGTAATCCTAAAGGTAAAGCAACTATTGCAGAAATTACTGGTAAAGTTACTAAGATTGAAGATCAAAATGGTAAATGGAGAATTACAGTTGAAAACAAGAACGATTCTCATGAACATTTAACAAATTATAATGCTAAACTTAATGTAGCTGTTGGTGATGAAGTTAAAGCAGGTACTAAATTAACTGTTGGTGCTATTTATCCAAGAGAATTACTTGCTGTAACAGATCCAATTACTACACAAAATTATATTTTGAAAGAAGTTCAAAAAGTTTATAAATCTCAAGGTGTTGATATATCTGATAAACATATCGAGGTTATTGTTTCTCGTATGATTAATAAGATGAAAGTAACTGATTCAGGTGATACTTCACTTGTTGCAGGTCTTACTGTATCAATGCATGAATTTGAAGAGAAAAATAAGCCTGTTATTATTTCTGGAGGAATTCCAGCTAAAGGAACTCCAGTTATCGAGGGTATCGCTAAGACTGCCTTACATACTGAATCATTCTTATCAGCTGCTTCATTCCAGGAAACTACTGCTGTATTAACTGATGCTGCAATCGCAGGTAAAGTTGATCACTTAAAAGGCTTAAAAGAGAATGTTATAATTGGTAAATTAATACCTGCTGGTACTGGTTTTGAAGATTATAATAATGTATCTTTCGACTTAGAAAAATCTTATCTTTTTGATGAACCTTCAGAAGTCTTAGATAAAGAATTTACTGACGAAGACAAACAAAAAGAAGAAAATGATTTAGTTGCATCTGAAATTGTTTCAGGTGACTAATATGAAAAAGACTAACATTAGTTAGTCTTTTTTATTTATTATAAATATGCTATACTCTTTTAGAGTAGGGTGTTAGTATGAAGAAGAAAAAAGTTTCATCAGATGTTATTGCTTTTTTATTTTTTATTATCTTGGGAATTTGTGCTTTTGCTGGTATATGTTATCTCTATAATAAAGAGGAAATTAATGACGATTATCTTATGACAAGTACTACATCTGAAGAAAGTACTACTAATACAACTCTTCCTTCAATAGATGAAAGTGAAGTTAATGATATTATCAGTAAGATATTTACATCTTTAAGTGATGGTGTAGTTAATAATCAAAATGTTAATAGCGAAACATGTACGAAATTGGGTAATATTGGTTATTATGAAGATATGTGTGTATCTAGTAATACTAATTGTAAGAATATTTGGTCTTATATGGCTCCATTATTAATGAATTGTTATTATGGTAATAATTATCCAATAATAAATGGATATGATGAAAATAATAATATATCTGAATATATATTATTTAATAAAGATGATTTTAAATTATTAAATGATTATTTTGAAATAGATAATAAATATAGTGATTATAAAGATTTTGATTTAATATATTCAAGAATTATTAATAATACTAATATTGATTCTGTTACTAAAGATAATTTTAAGAATAGTTATTCTAAATATTTAAATCAAAGTTATAAGATATTATTTCATACAAATGATAATATTATTCCTAGTAAATATAATTATGTAGTTAGTGATATTAGTTATGATAATGATATTTATCGTGTTACTATCAAAGCAACCAGTAAAGATGCATCAGTTAGTAAGATTGGTATTATGAATGTAAGTATTGTTGATAATCATTTAAAACTAGGTAAATTAAGTTTTAGATAATAAAAGAAGCTTGTTTAAGCTTCTTTTTCGTTAATACATATACCAATCATATAACTATGATATTTCTTATTAATAAATGTTTCTTTTCCTTTATTACAAGTTATTTTCTTATTTAATTTAAATTCGATATCATTTACTTCATCATTCTTTTTACTTATCATTTTTAGATAAGCTTTTTTTAGTGTTCTTATTCTTGATGCTTCTTCATTAATATTTTCAGATTTTTTTATTTTTTTAATCTCACTACTGGTAAAAGTGTTTTCATCAATTACACGTGGTTTAATTTTTTCGATTGAAATGCCGACATTACTTTTAGCAAGTATAATGACTACGATATTATCTTGATGAGCAATATTGAAATAAGTATCTGAATCATTAGATGGTTTACCATCTTCATTATATGTAAAATTATTACTATTAAGTTCATTTATTAATATATGATATGCAAGTAGTTCCTGCTTTCTTCTTTCTGAATCTTTTAATTTACTTATTTTTACTTGTTCTAGCTTATTAAGTTCATCATAAAAATCATCATATTCATATGATGTATATTTAGTTATGTTGTCTATAATGAGTTTATAATTTTCTTTCATCTTATCACCGGTAATCTAATTATAACAAAGTATTTATATTTTGCTATGTTAAATTAACAATATTTATAAATATTCATAATTATGTAAATATCTTAGTAAATATTTATTAAAAATATTATCATTTTTTATATTAATATATTACCATTATAATGGAAGTGATTATATGAATGATGGAGATAGAAGACTTGAAGAAAAGTTAGAAGAAGCTGTAGGTAATGCTTCTAATGAAGAAAAGAAAACGATTAATATCGTTGAAACTAAAAGAAAGAAAAGAGAAATAGTTAAGAAGTTATTAAATAAAGAACTTGGTGCTGAAGATGACCAAGAATTACTTGATTTACTTGTCGAACAACCAATTGCGATTGATATAGATAAGCAAGAAGATAAAACTATGACTTTAGGTGATAAGGTTGCTGATAAAGTAGCTGAGGTTGCAGGTTCATGGGGTTTTATTATATTCTTTGTTACTTTTCTATTTTTGTGGATTACTCTTAATGGACTTGGAATTATTAAAATGGATGAATTTCCATTTATACTTTTAAATTTAGTTTTATCATGTATTAGTGCCTTACAAGCTCCGATAATTATGATGAGTCAAAATAGACAAGCAAAAAAAGATTCATTACGTAATCAAAATGATTATCGTACAGATTTAAAATCTGAACTTATGAGTGAAGATTTACATCATAAAATGGATATTATTCTTAAAAATCAAAATGAAATACTTAAATATATGAGAAAACAAAATATTAATATAAATAATAATAAGAATGATTAGTTTATAATCATTTTTTTGTATGTTAAAATAACTATGTTTGGAAGTGATTGTATGCGTGTATGTATTATTGGTAGTGGAGCTTCAGGTTTAGTTTGTGCCCTAAGTGCTAAAAGTAAAGATAATGAAGTTATTATCTTAGAAAAAAATAACGAACTTGGTAAAAAAATATTATTAACTGGTAATGGTAAGTGTAATTATTGGAATCTAGATATGAATTTAAAACATTATCATAGTGAAACTGATATTAGTAATTATCTAAATGATGATTTAATTAATGAAGGTATTAAATTTTTTGATGATTTAGGTATTGAACCCAAGATTAAAAATGGCTATTTTTATCCTTTTAGTGGAAGTGCTAAGACTATCAGAGATACACTTGTAAATGAAGTAAAAAAGCATGATATTAAAGTTGTTACTAATTATTCAGTTAAATCTATTAAAAAAGATGAAATTAGTTTTATTATAAATGATGAGATTAGATCAGATATCGTGGTTATCGCAACTGGTGGCATGAGTTATCCAAGTACTGGTTCGACTGGTGATGGTTATAAAATGCTTGAAGGATTTCATCATGCGATTAGAAAACCACTTCCAAGTTTAGTAGCTTTAAAAAGTGAAAATCCGATTACAACTTGGGATGGTGTTAGAACTGATGTTAAATTAAATTTATATATAGATGGTGAATATATAAAAAGTGAAGTAGGTGAACTTCAATTAACTAACTATGGTATATCAGGTATATGTGTATTTAACTTATCAAGTTATGTAGTAAGAGCATTAGATGAGAATAAAAAAGTAAATATAAAAATAGACTTTTTACCATTCTTATCTACGATGGATACTAGCAAATATTTATTAGGTAAAAATAATAATATTAATTTAAGAGAAATGTTAAATAGAATATTAAATAGTAAGATTGTTGATGTTATCTTAGATAAATTAAATATTGATAGTAATAAAAGTATTAGTGAACTTAATAATAAAGAAATGTCTAAATTAGTTAAGTATTTAAGAGAATTTAGTATAAATATTATTGGTAGTAATGATTTTAAAAATAGTCAGGTTACAAGTGGTGGTATGTTCTTAGATGAAGTTAACGAAGATTTTTCAAGTGTTATTGTTCCGGGTCTTTATGTAATTGGTGAAGTGCTTGATGTTGATGGCGATTGTGGTGGATATAACTTAGGCTTTGCTTGGATGAGTGCGATAAGTGCTGGTAAATCTATTAGGGTGATAAAATGATCAGAATAAATAATATTAAAGTAAATATAGATAATAATAATCAAAAACATATCTTAAAAAAAGTAAATGAATTATTTAATAATAAATACCAGATAGATAATTATAAGATAGTTAAGAAATCTATTGATGCAAGAAATATTAATAATATATGTTATGTTTATACTTTAGATATTAATAGTGATTACGAAGAAGATATCTTAAATAAATATAAATTTGTTAATAAAACACCTCAAGAAACATATAATTTTAAGATTACTGGTACTAATAAATTAAGTAATAGACCCATTATAATAGGTTGTGGACCAAGTGGATTATTTCTTGCCTATGTTTTAGCTGAAAATGGCTATAAACCACTTATATTTGAACGTGGTGATACGATAGATAAAAGAGTTATAAAAGTAGAACACTTTTTTGAAACAAATGAATTAGATAAAGAAACTAATATTCAGTTTGGCGAAGGTGGTGCAGGTACTTTTTCTGATGGTAAATTAAATACTTTAAAAAATGATAAAAATAACCGTATGAAGAAAGTATTTAAGACATTTGTTGAATGTGGTGCAGATGAAAGTATTATGTATGAAAGTCATCCCCATATAGGTACAGATGTCTTAAGAAAAGTTATAGTTAATATGAGAAATAAAATAATATCTATGGGTGGCGAATTTCACTTTAATTCTAAATTAACAGATATTATTGTTAAAGATAATAAAGTTAATAGTATTATTATTAATAATACTGATACTTATAAGTGTGATAATTTATTCTTATGTGTAGGACACTCAGCAAGAGATGTTTATTATTTACTTGATAAAATAAATGTTAATATGACTAATAAACCATTTGCAGTAGGTATAAGAGTTATGCATAAACAAGAGTTAATTGATAAATCTTTATATGGTAAAAATTATCAAAAATTACCTCATGCTAATTATAAACTAACTTATAATAATAACTCTCGTGGGATATATTCATTTTGTATGTGTCCAGGTGGTTATGTCATTAATGCATCAAGTGATCCAGGACACTTAGTTATTAATGGAATGAGTAATTTTAAAAGAGATTCAGGATGTGCTAATTCTGCAATTATAGTAACTGTTGGACCTAAAGATTATGGTAATAATTTATTTGATGGACTTAAATATCAAGAAAATTTAGAAGAAAAATGTTTTAAAGCTTGTAATGGTTTAATACCTGTACAAAATTATAATGATTATGTTAAAAATATTGTTTCTAATAAACTTAGTTTTAAACCTATGATACTTGGTAAATATGATTATTATGATCTAAATAAGATATTACCTGATTATATAAATGATAGTCTAAAAAGTGCTTTTATAGATTTTGATAAAAAGATTAAAGGTTTTGCTTCTAGTAATCCGATACTTTTAGGTATTGAATCAAGAACATCATCACCAATTAGAATAGTAAGAAATGATGATGGGGAAACTAATATTTCTGGTATTTATCCATGTGGTGAAGGTGCTGGTTATGCAGGTGGTATAACTACATCAGCTATGGATGGGATAGTAGAAGCTGAAAAATTTGCTAGTAAATATATGCCTTTTAACTAAAAGTT
>OMVK01000028.1 GCA_900314465.1 uncultured bacterium
AATTAATATTATTTATCTTATTAATAACTTTATAATTTAATATATGAGTTAAATGTATATTACTATCTTCGATAATTGGATATTCTTTATTATTTCTATCTACTAAATAATATTTATTATTACTAGTACATACATGACATTTATTATCTTTATTAACTAATAGTTTTAATGGACAATATTTCATAATCATTAATTCAGGTCTAGTATAAATAACTAATTCAGTATTAATCTTATTATTATATTTCATAATATTATTAATAGTATTATCAGTTAACTCAATAGATAAAGTAGATATATTACTATATTTACTTAAATAATTAATAGTTTCATGATTAGCTATATTTAAATAATAATCTGCTATACCATGATTAACATATAAACTACCAGTATCAGTATCTAATGTTTTATTATTATTCTTAATATTATTATTAACTCTTAAAGTACGATAATATATATTATTATCATTCTTATGTTTTAAATATAAACTTATATTACTAATATATATTCTTTTAATATTATATTTATTAAGTGCATTATATTGTTCTTCAGTATTAACAAGTACAGATAAATTAATATTATTATCATATTTACTTAAATATTTAGTATTAATATTATTATTAATAGGTCTATTTAAATTAATATTTTCTCTTTTATTTATTAATTCATCTACTAATAATCTTCTTAATTCATTAATATCTTTAATATTAATAAATATATTATTATCTATATCTATGTTTATTTTATCTATTACAAATGTTGTATTACCAAACTTAGTTAAGTGTTTTATTATTTCTTCTTTACTTACAGGTCTATTAATACTTTCTTGTATTAGTCCATAAGATTCAGTAATATTATTTATTCCATCACTTATCGTACATGTTAAATTAGAACCTATATTACCTTTAATATCTAAATTAATTTTAATCTTACGTATATTAGTATTTATGTATTTATTCTTAATATTAATATCAAAAGTCTTATTAACTGAATAATTATTTTTAATATTAAATTTATTATCTAACATAATAATATCGTTGGATTTAGCACTATTTATTAATTTACCATGTCTATCATATAAATAATTAACTATCATACCTGAGTTAATATCATTAAACCTAATACCATCACCTTGATGTAAATCATTAACAAGTTTAATAACGACATATTTTTTATTAGTATTAATTATATTACCTAATAAGATACCTTTATGTGAAGAACTTTTAATATTCATTAAGTCATTAGAATCTTCATTTAATAAGTATCCTTTAGTATATTCTCTATTAAATATTACTTTTAAATCATTATAATATTCATAATTAACTTCAATTTTTTTATGTTCATAATATTTATCTATTAAATCACGATATAATCTAGTTACGCAACCTACATACTCTGGGCTTTTCATTCTACCTTCGATTTTTAGTGATTTAACACTTGAATTCATTATTCTTTCAAAATACTTTGAAGTATTTAAATCTTTTGGACTTAATAAATAATCTCCATTAGTCTTAATAAATTTATCATTTTCTTTTAATTTATATGGAAGTCTACACATTTGTGCACATTCACCACGATTACCTGACCTATTCATGATAATGCTTGAAAATAAACACTCACCTGAATAAGAGACACATAAAGAACCATGAATAAATATTTCTTTATCTAATTTAGTATCAATAAAATCTATATCATCAAGTGATACTTCTCTTGCAAATACTACTCTTTTAACACCAAGTTCTTCTAAGAATTTTATTTGATCAATACTAGTATTGTGCATTTGTGTGCTTGCATGTATTTCAAGTTCTGGATATTTTTGATGTGCTAAATTAATTAGCCCAATATCTTGCATAATAACAGCATCTACTCCATTTTTATATAAAAATCCTAAATAATCTAGAGCATCATTTAACTCTTCTTCATAAATCATGGTATTAACTGTTACATGTACTTTTACACCATAAAGATGAGCATATTTAATAGCTTCGATCATTTCTTCATCACTAAAATTTTTGGAAAAAGCACGTGCACCAAATTTTTTACCGCCTAAATAAACAGCATCAGCACCAGCATTAACTGCAACTTTTAATGTCTCCATGTCACCACATGGTACAAGTAATTCCATCATAACATCACTTCACTTCTTAATATAATACTGATAAATACAAATAAAGTCACGTAATTTCGTGACTTTAATCAAAACCTACTAGTTTATTTGCAACTTTAAACCCTTTATTAATCGCACCTCTCATGACTTTACCTTTTCTTGATGAGAAATATGCAAGTGATGGTTTAGTAGTAAGTTCTTTATATAATTTAGGATTACCCTTCTTTATTTCATCCATCATATCTTGTGCCTGTTTTTCAGCTTCATCAGTATAAGCAAGTCTTGTAAATACACAACCAATACATACTAAAAAAGATAATTCTCTTAGCATAAGATTTCTTAATTTTTTATTTTCAATTTCATCTAAATCATAAGCATTACAAGCAAGAACAGTAACTCTTCTTTGATCATCTGATCTCTTAACTAATTGAGATACTTGTACTGATTGATCTGCTCTACCAATAAAATATTGATAGAAGTTTAGATTCATATAATAAATAGTTTTAGTATATTTAAGTGGTAAATAGATAAATAAATTATCTTCATAAAATGTATGTTTAGGAAGTTTAATATGTGCTTTATCTAAGACACTCTTTTTATACATTAAACTATGTAATGAAAGATATTGAGTTCTTTTAAATCTATGAATATCATCCCAAGTAATCTCTCTATTTTCTGGGAACACATTACTAAAGTTAATTACTTGATTTTCTCTTCCATCATTATGTACATATACATAATTCATAACTATTAAATCAGCATCTATTTTCTTAATCTTCTTTAGTAATTTTTTATATGCTTTACTATCTACCCAATCATCACTATCAATAACTTTAAAATATTTACCTGTAGCTATTTTTAACCCTTGATTAATGCCTTCACCATGTCCACCATTTTCTTGATGATGTACTTTAACAATATCAGGATATTTCTTAGCATACTCATCTGCTATCTTACCTGTATTATCTTTAGATCCATCATCAATAATTATTATCTCGACATCATTTCCACCAGGTAATAAACTATCTATACAGTGTTCCATATAACTTTCTGAATTATAACATGGAACAACAAAAGATATCTGTTTCATAAAAATTTTCACCTCATAAGCATAATTATTATAACACACTTGTTATTTAAAAGATAATATCTCATATGATATAATAATAAAGAGTGTGATATCATGAAGCCATGGACAAAAAACCAACTAAGAAGATTACATATATATTTAATGTTAAATTCTGATAGACGTAATAAATATATAAAAAAACATCATATATTTAAAGAAATGGGAGATAATGTCTTCTTTCAACCAAGAATAATACCCTCTGATGCTAATCTTATTAAATTACATAATAATATTGTTATTACATCTAATGTTACTTTTGTAAATCATGATATTTTTTATCTTGGATTAAATAGATTAAATAAAGGTAATTACAATTATGTACAAAAACCAATAGAAATAATGGATAATGTCTTTATTGGGTGCAATACTACAATTCTTGGTGGTGTTAAAATTGGGCCTAATGCTGTCATTGGTGCCGGATCTGTTGTAACTAAAGATGTTAAACCTAATACTGTTGTTTGTGGTAATCCAGCAAGAGTAATCGAATCTTTTGATGACTTTTTAGAAAAAAGAAAAAAAGATAGTAATATTAATTATAGTGATGAAGAATTAGTATGGGAGTTATTTAATGATGAAAAAAACAAGCAATAAGCTTGTTTATTTTATTTCAGTACCAGTTATATTAAATGTAGTATCTACATATCCACTTACAATATCAAACTTAATAATAGCAGTATTATTACTATTATTTTTAACTTTTATTTTGTAAGATAAAACATCATGAGCATCAATTGTATCATCAATACTATCAATAGCAGTAACGGAAACATCACTAGTTGTTTCATAAGATAACTTAAAAGAACTTGTAAAATCATTATTACTTATAACATTTACAGTAATTGTTTCCTCAGTATTACCAGCTAAAGTTAAATAATTATCATTTAATTGATCAGAAGATATAATATTATTAATACCTTCTACTTTAGCATATTGTTTAGTATTGCTAGAATCATCTACATAATAAGAAAATGATATAGATATTAAACTAGTAACAACAACTAACATAATAATTAATGTGAAATAGAAACTACGAGTATTTTTAAATATTTTCTTCATACTATCACCTATTCATGATAATTATATCATAAAAGTAATTAACAATATACTATTTTAATTTTCTTATTCTATCATCAACATATTCATAACTTTGATTATTCTTAGCATTTATTCTTAAATCAGTTAATAAATCATCTAAACTACATTTACCATATAAGAAATTATTTATCTTATCTCTAGATTCTGGATATCTTATATATGATTGAAATAAAGCTTCTGCATATAAATAACCTATACCATAAGCTTCAGATAAAGCATTTAAATATTTACCTAAGTTATCAAAATCAGTCTTACTAATTATATTTTTAAATATACCATTTTTATCATTTTTCATCATTTTTGCTAAATTAGCATAATCATTTTTTTCATCACCATAGTGATATGATATACAATCAAGTCTTATATTTTCTATCTTTCTAGTTAAATCTTTATCATCATTATCCATATAAAAAGATGCTATTTTCTCTCCAAATATAGGTAATATTTCTTGATAATAATATTTTTTATTATAATTAAGATGATTAATACCTATATGGTAATGCATAAATTCATGAACAAGACCAATTACACTTGATGTATTATCTAAGTTTGGAAGATCAACTGCAAGAACTGATAAAGCTTCACCAGTCTTAGCATTTAAAGACATCTCACAACAACCAGATAAAACTTCATCACTATTATTTAGTTGAATTAGTTTACCAAAATCTTCAAATTCTTTTAATATCTTTTTGTTATTACCAAATATGAAAATAATTATTTGAAGCGATTTACTAATTACTTCAGTATCATCATATTTTTTAAATGAATGTTTATCATAAGCATATGGTTTGCTACTAATAACCTTATTAATATATTCGTTATATTTTCTTTCTGCTTTACCACTAATTAAATCAGTATTATTTCTTTGATAATATCCGGTATTTACCCCATGTACATATTCATTTGCATAAACAAATTCATGTTGATTAAATAAACTATCATTTTCCATTATAATCACTCGCTTTTAGTCATGTATTATAATAAATATTATTTATTAAAGCAAATTAAAAGGAATAACTATTATTCCTTTATTAACATGAACTATCTGATTCACACACATAACTACTGCTGGTTGTACTTGTGCTTTCTGTTGTAGTTGTTGTTACTCTTACTACTTCAAGTGCACTCTTTAACTGATTAATCTGATACTCTTTAATATCATCAGTAAGATCAATTGTCGGATCTTTCTTTAATTCATCATTTAAACAAGTAGTTAATGATACTGCTTTACCATCTTTAACTACAATTAAAGTTGATGGATATATTCTCTTTTCATCTACTTTTACTTCAACAACTTTCTCTTTCTTATGCGAAGTAGTTGTATAAGTTAATGGTTCATAATCATCTAATATATAATTTAATTTATCAAGTAAATTATAATAACCCTCAGTACCTTCGATAGTTTTAACAGGTTCATGTTCATCATTTAATTCATATTGATCACATATATTTTGAATATCAACATATAAAAGTTCATTAATACCATATTCATTAATAACACTTAGCATAGATTCAATCGTAGCTCTACTATAATGCGATTTACTACTACCAAATAATACTACAAAAGTATTATTATCATTTATCTTATTAACAATATCATTAGCTGTAACATATTTAACTCTATTATTATCACTTATTGATACACTACGATATATATTACCATTACCATCACTTTGATTATTTAAACTTTCATATTCACTCTTAAAAGTCTGTGAGTCACTAGTTTCAACACCTGTTATCTTAATATCATTTTCCGTTCTTAATTCATTTATTACATAAAAAATAACTGCTATAAATACTATAAAAAGTAATATAACACAAGCAATCATAATTTTTCTTTTCTTACTCATATCAAAATACTCCCTAATTAATTATAGCATAAGATAAAAATTATTAAATAAATTGTTTTACTATTTTCTAAGTAGTATAATTTAGACTATGGAGTGGTGATTGATGAAAGTACTACTAAAAAAGTTTAATAAAACTAAGTTAAGTACAAGATTAGTATATATACTTGTATCCCTGTTATTCTTAGTAAGTTATATATTCTTATTTATTAATATATTTAAATTAACAGGTATAGCTAATAAAATAAGAATAATAGTATTAGTTGTATTGGGATTATTAGTAATATTATATTCATTTGGTGATTTATTACTATTGCTAACTAAAAAAAATAAGACAGTTTATTTTACATCATTTATTGCACTAATATTAGCTTGTGCATGTGTTATTGGTTCACTTGCTATTAATAGAGCTCTATCTGCACTTAGTAATATGAGTAAAGATACGATAGTATATACTACTAATTTAATTGCAATGGCTGGTACAGAATATAAAAATGATAAAGATTTTACTATAGGTATTATTAATAATGAAACAGATACTGAAGGTAATACACTAGCATATGAATTAATAGCAAAAGATGATATGAAAAATACTATTAAGAAATATGATACTTACTTTGCTATGCTAGAAGATTTATATGCTGGTAAAATTAATGCTTTATTTATAACATCAAATTATGTAGTTATTTATTCAACATATGATGCTTATGCTAATATCGGAACAGATACGGTTGTATTAAAAGAATATTCAAAAGAAATGAAGAATCAAGACTATATCGAAAGTTCCGGTTCTGTTACTAAACCATTTACAGTATTAATCATGGGTGTTGACTCACCTAGTCCTAAACTTAATGCTAATGCTGCATTTAATGGAGATACACTAATGCTTGTATCATTTAACCCTAAAACACTTGATGCAACAATATTCTCAATACCAAGAGATACATATGTACCAATTGCTTGTTTAAATGGTGGTTCTTCTAAGATAAATTCATCTGCAGCTTATGGAACAAATTGTGTAATAAATACTGTTCAAAACTTAATAGGTATCAACATTGATTATTATGTAAAAGTTGATTTCCAAGGTGTTATTGATTTAGTTAATGCACTTGGTGGTATAGATATAACAGTTCCGGATAATATTGATTTCTGTGAATCTAACCAATATAGATCAACAAACCCAAATGACTTAATATGTATTAAATCAGGTTATCAACATATGACTGGTGAACAGGCACTTGCCTTTGCAAGACATCGTCATACCCTACCTGCAGGAGACTTCCAAAGAGTTCAACATCAACAATTAATAGTTGAAGCAGCAGCTCAAAAAGTTAAAGAAATATCAAGTGTAAATGAATTCTATTCAGTACTTGATGCTGTCTCTGATAATATGGATACTAATATGCAAACAAGTGATATGTTAGCATTATATAGTGTAATCAGAGATACTCTTGGAATATCAGGTTCTACTTTAAATATTCAAAAAACATATTTAACAGGTTATAGTTTAACAATGTATGTCGATAATCTTCGTGCTAATGTTTATACTTTCCAATATTATCCACAAAGTCTTGAAGAGATAACAAATGCTATGAAAGTAACACTTGGACTTAAGAAAGCAACAATGGTTAAGACATTTAACTTCTCTGTTAACGATGAATATGAACAAACAGTAATCGGAAAACAAGTTTATACAGTAACAAGAAATGAAACAGTACCTAGTTTCACAGGTCAAACACTTGATTATGTCGAAGCTTGGGCACAGACAAGAAATATTAATATTATTCCTAATTATATAACTGTAGAAATGAATGGTTATGATGATACACTTGCTGATGGAACAGTAGTTGCCCAAAGTGTCGTTCGTGGTAAATTAGTAAAAGATATATCATCAATTACAGTTAATGTTATTAAGAAATCTAATACAAATGAAACAACAACGACTACAAATACAGGTGCAACGACAAAAAAATCTAATACTTTATCATCAAATAAATCTAATAATTCAGATGATAATAAAGGTACAGAAGAACAAACAGAAGCTACAGAACCTATAACCGAAAAAGTTACATCATCAGTAACTGAAACAACACTCAATAAAACTGAAACACAAAAACCTAGTTAATTATTACTAACTAGATTTATTTATTATTTATATTCTTCTACTTTATCAAGTCTATATTCTGCTTCTTGATACCATACAACAATATTATTACTACCAACACTTCTTAAATACAAAATTTCCTTTTCTTCATTACCATCGTTATTAACAGTAAACTCTCCTGTTTCTTGATTTAAACTTACAGGATCTTGATAATAAATAGTATCATTATTAATAGTTAAATTAATCTTACCATCTTTAATAAGTAAATCAGAACTAGTAGAATTATTTTTCCATTCAATACCCTCTATTTCACTAATATTAAATATTATCTTGGAACTATCAAAATTTTTTATATTATAAAATATTAATATATTAAATATTGCTAATATAACTATTATTATACTTAATATAATATTTAGTTTAGTATTTTCACTAATCATATCTTTTGTCCTCCATATGGATAAGCATAACTATTTATTTTCCATCTTCCATCATCATAAGTAATACTCATAGTACTACTGTAATAAACAGGTGCACTTTGACCTAATTCTTTATAATTACTAGCATAATAAGTAAATTTAATTGAATATGATGATTGAGCAATCGAAGATACAGATATATCAGCTTCAACTGGTGTTGCTAAATTTAATGTATTTTCAATACGATAATATATATCTTTTTCTTTTACAATTATATAATTTTTATCATATCTAGTATTAAGTAATACTGACCTGTAAGAAGAAGTAGTAAACTTATTTAAAAATTTATCAAAATCATATAATTCACCATATCTGACATTTCCATTAGTTGTATATACATCACTTTCTCCATCTTTAGCATTATCTAAAACATTCTTAATATTAAATATACTATTATCATTAAGTTCATATAAAGAATTAATTAAATGTATATAATTCTTACCTACTTCTAATGCTTCTTCACGAGTTAAAGTTTCTTTAGTATATATACTATCATTAAGCATATCATCATAATTAACTATATAATATGGGCTTTCATGACGTGCTTCAGTTGTAGTTGTTGTAGTTGTTGTATATTCAGAAGTACTTGTACTCTCAGTAGTATTTCTACCTGATGTAACATTTAAATCAGGTAATTTATTATCATCACTATTAGCAAGTTTATTATACCAAATAGCAAATATTATTAATAAAACTAATAATAATACTGCTATTATAATTAATACTATATTTAATTTAGTTAATTTAAATTTTTCATCATCATAATTCATATAATCACCACTTAAATTTTAACATAATACTTTTATTTAACAACTATTAATTGTCAATAAAATTAAAAATTAATATAAACAAATATAAAATATATTATAATAATATTACGGAGGATATATGAAAGAAAATATAACATTTATTTCTTATGATAATAAAACTCAAATACATGGAATACTTTATAAAATAGATAATCCTAAATTTATTATTCAAGTAATCCCAGGTATCTTAGATTCTATAGATGAGTATCAAGAATTAGCTAATAATTTATCTGATGATAATATAATGATATGTGGAATGGATAATTTAAATATAGGTAATTCAGTAAGTAGTGATTCTTATGGATATTTTGGTAATAAAAAAGAAGCATATCTTAATATATTAAAAGATATAGATAAATTTTATAATAAAATACATGATAGATATCCAGATATTCCATATTATATATTAGGTTATTCTTATGGTGCATTATTAGCAAAATTATATGCTAATAATAATTCTTCTATAAAAGGCTTAATATTAATAGGTTGTCCATATAAATCTAATACATTTATAAATAAATTTAAGATAAACTTTAATATATTAAGTAAAGGTGAAAAAGAAACTGATTATACTGACTACAAGAATATATTTAATAAAGCTAATAAATATTATGTAGGAAATGATGATTATGCATGGATATCTGATAATACTACTTATATTAATAATATTAAGAATAAATATAATCCTAGATTAACATTTAATGGATTTTATGTATTATATGATATATTAGGTAAATCTAGTTCTAGTAAATATATTAAAAATACTTCTAGTGACTTACATGTATTAATATTATCAGGTAAAGACGATCCAATAAGTAATTATGGTAATGATATAAATAATATTAAGAATCAATATCAAAAATTATTAGTTAAATTTGTTGATTCTAAAATATATAACAATTTAAGACATAATTTATTACAAGAAAAAGAAAAAGATATTGTAATAAATGATATAATTAATTTTATTAATAACAAATAAAAAACCTATTTTTTTATAAGCACCGTTTCTTGGACAAAATAGAAATGAGGTTTTATTGTGTCTAAATTAATTTATGATGATAAGATAAATATATATGAGAAAAGAAAATGGCATACTTTGCATTCTAAATATAAAATTAGTACAAAAGATATTAAATATTTAATATCACTAATAGATAAACATGGATTTAATAT
Organism: uncultured bacterium; assembly: GCA_900314465.1. Classification (GTDB taxonomy): domain Bacteria; phylum Bacillota_I; class Bacilli_A; order RF39; family UBA660; genus UBA6985. Next base: position 10,741 of record OMVK01000028.1, read on the forward strand.
TCTTAGAACAACAAAGAGATAAGAGAAATACCTTTTTTAATACATCATGCAAGCCAAATACAAATAAATTACGAAGAAGATATTCTAGAATTATATAAAAAAGATGATATTATCGGACATTAAAAAATAAGTTAAAGTAATTATAATTTGCAAAGTTATTTTAATTAATAGTATAACCAGTTATTTAATATTTCAGTATTTTTGAAGTAATAATGTTTTAAATACATCAAGTATGATACAAGATTATCCATCAGTAATATTAAAAAAGCAAAACAATTCCCTTTTTAATATTGTAAGATAAATAAATTAGATAATAAGTAAATTTAACTAAAATAGAATTTCATAATCGTTAATAAAATAAATATCTACCAGCATAGCTAGTGGTTTTTCATTTTCGCCTATAAGGCTCTATTACCTGCTACTAC